>CAMWOK010000036.1 GCA_947175845.1 uncultured Lachnospiraceae bacterium
TTCCGTCCGCGATTGTATACTGTACGCCATCCAATGTCACAAGTTCGCCGCCCTTAAAATCTTTTTTTAATGCAGTGAAAGATGCCTTGACATCAGCACTTGTGCTGCCGATCGTATACTCCTGGCCGCCGATGCTGACTGTATCGCCAAGGGACAGCTTACCGATTGTGAAGGTCGCTGTGGTTGCGCCTTCTCTCATGGTTCCTGCCAGACCTGCATCCTTTGCCGACGCCTTCCTTGTCACTGTGTCTGCATCTCCCTTTAGGAGATACATCTCATTGAACTTGGTCGTCTCCGCGACTCTGTCAATCTCTGTGAGGAGCTGGTCAACCTCATCCTGGATAGTCTGGCGGTCAGAGAGTGCATTGGTGCCGTTGGACGCCTTCACTGCCAGCTCATTCATGCGCTGTAACATGTCGTGAACTTCTGTCAGAGCGCCCTCTGCTGTCTGCACTGCGCTGATGCCGTCCTCTGCGTTCAGGGATGCCTGCGAAAGACCCCTTATTTGTTTTCTCATTTTTTCGGAAATTGCAAGACCTGCTGCGTCATCGGCCGCCCTGTTTACCTTGTAGCCGGATGAGAGCTTTTCTGCGGATTTGGAAAGAGTTCCCTGTGTGATACCTAACATTCTGTTAGAATTCATTGCTCTGAGATTGTGCTGTACTACCATTATAATTACCTCCGTGTAATGACATGGGCAGTCCGTTGCCCACCTTTGATGGTTTTTTTGTTTCTTATGTCTCCATATTCAGTTGTGTGTGAACCAGGACAGGAAGCTCCTGATTCGATATGTGTAATCCACAGATGCCCAAATCTCAGCAGTTGTCTCTGCCGGGCATCTGTGGTCATCACCGCATCCGCAGGCCGTTTGCTGCTATCGTCACGCGAGGCAGTGGCTCTCCTCTGCAAGCTGTTTTGCCGCGGCTCTCTTCTCGATCGCCTTTCCCCTCGCCACGTTGATCTCCCTGGGCGCATCCACCATCAGTTTCATGGTGTTTTCATTGCCTCCAAGAAATGTGATCCTGACATTCTGGCCTACCATAAGATACTCGTTTTTGTTTACTGATAATCTAAGCATCGTCAAACCTCCTTGTTTTCCCATGACTCCGTTCCTGTGCATCCTTGCCTTTGTCATGCAACATTTTGTGTAAATTGTTGCATCTGCTGCGCAACGGCAGTATGTTTATTGCGTACTATGCGGAAGTTGAAAGAGCAGCGACGATATTTCAGAGAAAGGAACCATGCATTATGAGTACAACACAGCCCATCAGAGACAGACAGAAACTTGAGGATTTCAAGACCTACTACCAGATTCAGAAGCCTAATATGCGCAATTACACAATTATCGTTGTGGGACTCAACACGGCACTGCGCATCAGTGATATCCTTCATCTGACCTACGATGACGTCTATCAGGACAACAAAGTGCAGGAACACATCACCATAAGAGAGCGAAAAACCGGAAAGGAAAACCGGATTCTCCTGAACCGCGAGGTGCGGCTTGCACTCGCAAGCTACCGCGAGGAACTGATCCGATCCGAGATGTTCAGAAACGGCAATCCGTATCTGTTCCCAAGCCCCAGAAGAACAGACGCCACCCTGTCCCGCTCACAGGCATACCGCATGGTTATCGCCGCTGCCAGGGCGGTTGGGATCGAAGGTCATATCAGCTGCCATTCCCTGCGAAAGACCTTTGGATACCATGCCTGGAAACAGGGCAGCGATCCGGTCGTGATCATGGTCATATTCAATCACTCCTCCCTGTCCATCACCAAGCGCTACTTGTGCATTGAGCAGGATGACAAGGATGCTGTCTACCGCAGCGTCTATCAGAATACTGCCGCCCGCGGCTGACGGGTTTTCTCACAATTTTATACCGCGCAACAGCTCTGTGCCATGGCCGGACGGACCGCCAGGGCTTTTTTGCGCGCCGTCACACAAGTCTCTGTTTTCCCGCGCAAAATTCCCGAAAAAATTTTTTGAAAAAATTGAAATAAGGGCTAAAGTTTTGAAAACACCCCGCCGATATATAGTGTGTAAGCAAGGGATGCAACAATTTACACAGAATGTTGCATTTTTTATTGTGCGCAGACCCGTGCAGCAAAACTATGCCGCCAGAGCAGGTCGCGCGGCGAGCAAAAAGGACATGATTTTCACCATGCCCTTTTTTTGATCCTTATGACATCCCATTGACTGTCTTGTATTTGTACAGCATCTCCGCATGATTCTGCTCCTCGATCTGGATGTCTGCGAGAAGCTTGCGCATATTGGAGTCCTTGAAGCAGAAAACGTTTGTGTTGTACTCTGAAGAGACGAGCTTCTCCGACGAGATGCAGTCCGTCGCCAGGAAGCAGTCGGACTTCTTGTCCGCAGAATCACTCATCTTGTCGTAGGTCGCCTTGGGATTGTAGTTTCTGCCGTCCGCGTCGTTGCAGTTGCAGGATGGAACTGTGCCGCCAAGCACCTGCTGCAGGGAATCATAGTGTTCCTGCTCCTTGCTCTGCAGGGTCTTGAACAGGTCCTTTAACACCGTGTCCTTCGCCTCGCCGGAATAGCGCTGGTACTTCTCGATACAGGTCTTCTCCTGCTGCTGCAAATCCTTTACCGTCGTCATTTCTTTCTCTGTTAAGATCATAACTTTCCTCCGTTTCCAATCCAGTTTTTAATGTTCCAGGCATTCCTTAGTATCTGAAAAACGGAGACTTTTATTCATTTATTTGACAGGGTGTGCACTGCTGTCCCAAAAACAGCCACCCGCGCAGAGCGGATGGCTGAACGATTCATGCAAACAGGGCCTCGAACTCATCCCTGCCAATCTTCTCTTTCTCGAGCAGGAGATCCGCACAGGCATGAAGCACCTTTTCATTTTTCATAATTATATCTTTTGCCTTCTTATAGCAATCATCGACGATCGCCTTCACCTCGACGTCAATCTCACCTGCAACGGCCTCAGAATGGCTTCGCGTGTGGGCGAGATCCCGGCCGATAAACACCTCGTTGTCATCCTCGTCATAGTTGATGACGCCGATGTTGTCCGAAAAGCCATACCGTGTCACCATGGCGCGCGCCACCTTGGTCGCTTTTTTGATGTCGCTCGAGGCGCCGGTCGTCACATCATCAAAAATAATCTCCTCCGCGATGCGCCCGCCAAGGGATACCATGATATCCTGCAGCATCCTGCCCTTGGTGTTGAACATCTCATCGCGCTCAGGAAGCGGCATCGTATAGCCCGCCGCGCCGAGTCCCGTCGGGATGATCGAAACCGTGTAGACCGGCCCCACATCCGGCAGCACATGAAAGAGGATCGCATGTCCTGCTTCGTGGTACGCGGTGATTTTCTTTTCCTTCTCGGAGATAATGCGGCTCTTCTTCTCCGCACCGATTCCAACCTTGATAAAGGACCGCCTGATATCCTCCTGTTTGATAAACGCGCGGTTCTCTTTCGCGGCCTGAATTGCCGATTCGTTCAAAAGATTTTCGAGATCTGCCCCGGTAAAACCCGCCGTCGTCTGTGCCACCTGCTTCAGGTCCACATCCTCCGAGAGCGGCTTGTTCTTCGCGTGCACGTTGAGGATCTCCTCCCTGCCGCCGACATCCGGCGGCGACACGCTGATCTTCCTGTCAAAGCGTCCCGGACGCAGGATTGCGGGATCGAGAATATCGACGCGGTTTGTCGCCGCCATCACGATAATTCCCTCGTTCGTGCCAAATCCATCCATCTCCACCAGCATCTGGTTGAGGGTCTGTTCACGCTCGTCATGACCGCCGCCCATACCGGTTCCGCGGCGCCTTGCCACCGCGTCAATCTCATCGATAAAGACGATGCACGGTGCGTTTTTCTTCGCCTCGGCAAACAGATCGCGCACTCTCGACGCGCCGACTCCGACGAACATCTCCACAAAGTCAGAGCCTGATATCGAGAAAAACGGCACGTTTGCCTCGCCCGCAATCGCCTTCGCAAGCAGCGTTTTTCCAGTGCCCGGCGCACCCTCGAGCAGTACGCCCTTGGGGATTCTCGCGCCGACTTTCGTGTATTTTGCCGGGTCCTTGAGGAAGTCGACGATCTCCTCAAGATCCTCCTTCTCCTCCTTGAGGCCCGCCACATCCTTCAGCGTGACCTCCCCGCCGGTCATCAGGCGCGCCCGGCTCTTTCCAAAATTCATCATCTTTCCGCCGCTGTTTCCGGCATTCTGTGCATTCATCATGCTGAACATAAACACCACGACGACGAGCAGCATCAGAAGCGGCAGCAGCTCAGTGATAAACCAGTTCTCCTGCGGCACATCCCGCACAATCGGCTCGATGTTGTAGCCCTTTATCACCTCCTGCGCCTCAATGACATCGGACACGTAGAGATTGCGCTGCTGGCTGTCCTTGAGGGTAATGCGCAGCATTCCCGTCGGCACCTGTGCATTCGGATGAATCTCCACATCCACGACAAGCCCTTCCTCCATCTCGGCCACAAACTGCCCCATGGTGTAGGAACCGCTATTGCCGCTGTTGCTGCTCGCCCAGATCAGCACCAGCACCAGTATCAAGATAAATATAAATGTTAAATTAATTCCTTTTGCACCTTTTCCCAATTTCTGTCTCCTTCCAGTCCTGTAATCAGTCGAGTTCAACCACGCCGATATATGGAAGATTTCTGTAGCGCTGGTCATAGTCAAGGCCATAGCCAACAACAAACTCGTCCGGTATCTCAAAGCCCGTGTAATCTACTTGCACGTCAACAACACGGCGGTCCGGCTTGTCGAGCAGTGTGCAGAGTCTCATGCTGGCCGGACCGCGCTGTCCCAGCAGCTCCAGCAGATAGCTCAGCGTCCTGCCGGAATCCACGATATCCTCCACCACGATGACATCCTTGTCCTTGAGCGGCTCATCCAGATCCTTCACAATCTTGACAACCCCGCTCGACTTCGTGCTGCCGCCATAGCTCGACACGGACATAAAATCCAGCGACACCGGCACTGTAATACGCTTGGCAAGCTCGCACATAAAAAAGCTGCCCCCCTTGAGCACACATACCAGGTGAACCTGTCTGCCCGCATAATCGCGGCTGATCTGCGCACCGATCTCACTTATCCTTGCGTCCACCTCTTCCTCCGTCAACATGACTCTTATCTTCTCAGCCATATTCGAGTCCTCCTTTGTTTTTCATCGTACGCCTGAAAGCTTTTCCCAAAGCTTCCCCCGACACAATCTTGTCCTATATTTAATTATTACTGTATATCTTCCTCATAAGCAAGCACCAGAATCGTTCTGGTGCAGCCGCCGACCTTATAGTGATTGCTGATGCGCTCTCCCACAATCCAGAGAATATGGCTCCCGTCAGCCACAAGGCAGAGCTGATCGCGCTCCTTTTGCGGAATCTTGCGATCGATCAGATATGCCTTCAGGGTTTTTCGCTGATCTGCGTCATTCACTGTCAGATAATCGCCCGGCCTGCGGGTTCTTATGACGATACTTTTCTCTATTTTATCATAATCAAACCATTTCGTATACTTATTTTGCGGAATATTTTCCAAATCAATTCCATTATTTCCCACCGGGCGCAGCTGCGCTCTGATTTTGTGGGTGCTGCCCACCATAATTTCCAGCACGCCCCCGTCAGTTAACACGCTGCGCTCCTCCTCCGACAACGTGATCTCCGACAGAACGACCTCCTGCGGCGGCCCGCAGCTCTCCTGCACGATGCATACACCCGTGTAGTCGCGCCGCGCCAGCAGCCGGTGCGGAAGCTGTACCGCCCTGCCGCACTGTCGGTCCATCAGCTCTGTGACCTGCCGCACATGCACCGCCTCCAAATCCTTTCTGCTCCCGGCGGCCTGCGCGAGCGCCTCCATCACAACATACCCCTGTATGGTGCTGTGCAGCTGCAAAAATTGCTCCCTGTCAATGTGCAGGGCAGCCTTCGTCACCGTCACACACGCCGCATAGCCCTGCCGCGTGATGTCCGAAATGAGATCATAGGCCGCGCACACCTGCTCACTGGCCTGGCTGATATGCCGCACCGCCGCGGGGCTGATCGCGCGCACCGCGCGGTCGAGTATGTGATGGCGTATCACGTTCCTTGAATAATTATCCTCCAAATTTGTGCTGTCTATACAGTATGGGATATTTCTTTCCTGCAAAAAAGCTTCGATCGCCTCTCTTGAGAGGCACAGAAGCGGCCGGATGATCCTGTCTCTCACCGGCCGGATTCCCGCAAGTCCCCTGAGCGACGTTCCCCGAAACAGGTGGAACAAAAACGTCTCGCAGCTGTCGTTTTGATTGTGGGCGACGGCAATTCTGCCTCTTTTTTCCCCCAGCTCCCGCTCAAATGCCTCGTAGCGCACCGCCCTGCCCGCCTCCTCCGTGGAGATGCAAAGCCTGCGCGCCACCGCCTGCACATCCTCCTCGACCAGAACAAACGGAAGGTTCTGTGCCGCGCACAGCTTTTGCACATACGCGGCGTCATCCGCTGCGTCCGGCCGGATGCGATGGTTGACATGAACCACCCGGATCTCGATCGGGATCACCCTGCGGATCTCAAGCAGCATGAACAGCAGGCAGACCGAGTCCGCACCGCCGGAGATACCCGCCACGATGCAGTCTCCCTCCTCCATCATCTGGTGTGCCCTGACATACTGTAAAACCTTGTCAACCATCAGCATCTTACTCCTTTAAATTCCTGCCCGCCGCTTGACACAGCAGGTGAGTACCGTCATGTCATCCCGAATGCGCCCGCCCTGGCTGCTGATCGCACAGCGCAGAAGCCAGTCCGCCATCTCCTTCGGGTTTTGGGTGCGGCTCAGCGCGATCATCTCCCGCAGCCTGCCGGCAGCCACGCTCTCGATGGCATCCGATATCCCGTCAGAGACCATGATCAGCATATCGGTGTCCGCCATCTTCACGCTCTGCGTGATCGGGCTGAGCTCGTCAATGCTCCCGAGCGGCAGCGTGTCCACCGCCACCTCGTCCACCCAGTTTCCGCGCTTGATATAGCTTGCCGCCGCACCCGCCTTGACGAACTCGGCCTCCCCTGTCAGCAGATTGACCGCGCAGACATCCAGCGTGGTGAGATTGCAGCATCCATTCTGCGCCGCGATCGCCCCGTTGACCATCGCGAAGGCTTTTTCCTTCGGAAATCCGGCCTCGAGAAAGCGCTCCATAAACTCGATGACCGCCTGGGAGTCCCTGCACGCATGTTCTCCGCTTCCCATGCCGTCCGCGAGCATCACGATGACCTGGCTCTGGTTATACTCCTCCAGAGAGAAATTGTCACCGGATATTTTCTCATCCTCCTTGACCGCCCGCGACACAGCGCTCAGAACCATATATCTTGGCTCGTCCTCGTAGACAAAGGTGTTGAATCCCCGCCCGATCACCAGCGCGCTCTCGCCGGAGGCCACCAGGCGCCTGCCAAAGAAGGCGGACAGCAATTCGCCGAGCACGCTCGCCGACACTGTGTTGCGGCCGATTGCGCGGGCTTCGATGCTGATCCGGTTTCCGCGGCACCCGTCCGCCGCAAAATTGCCGCCCGCCGCCGTGCCCTCTATAAACACCAGCTCACGCACGAGGATCCCCTGTCTTTTCAGATAGTGTATCAGCGCCTTTCGCTTGTGCTCCACCGGCAGGCTCACATGGACAACCGTGTCCGCCACATCCGCAAAGGCGTCGGAGATCTCGTCGAGATGGTTCGCAAAGACCGCCTTCGTCTCCTGGAGCTGTTTTCTGTAAAGCACGTCCTTCCTGTCATCACAGATCCTGTCCGCCTGCGGAACACTGCGGTAAAGCCTTGCAAGCTCCTCGTATGTCTCCGCCAGGCAGTACAGTTTTCTCTTGCTGTAGCTGCTGAACAAGTGTCCCTCGATCACGCCCGATTTATGTCCTGCCTCCCTTGAAGCCCTCGTCATTCTTACCCCAAACATAGCACATGTCCCCCTCAATACGATATAGTTATCCAGATGATATCCTATACAGTATAGAATGGGGCGCTTTCATTTTTTGTCAAACCCGTGCACGGTTTCCCGTTTTTTTATTGACAATTATCGCGCAGTAAAACACCGCTATAAGGCTCTGCCAAATAACGGTGCGCATTCTCGTCAGTCAGTCTCCTGAAATATAATCTCATTCTCATACACAAGTCCCAGCTTATCCTTCGCCACCTCTTCCGCGTACTTTTTTGTCTTGGTGTACGTGGCGAACTCCTCAAGTTCTTTCGCGCGCGCCTCCTCCACGGAAATCTGCTGCAATAGCTCCTGCTCCCTCTCTGCATAGGCCTTCTGCTTCTGCTTTAAGGAAATGGAGTTGATCCCGACAACGCAGGTCATGATTGAGATGGCAAACAGCGCGATTATCATGCCAAGGCGGTTTTCATTTTTTGCTCGGAGAAACTCTGGTGTTTTTCGTTTTGTCCTTTGTGCGCCTTGTCTTCTCTTTGCCCTTTTTCCTGACATCCGGTGTCTCCTCCTCCTTGTCGCTTAAACCCGCGTGGCCATATAGTTTTATTTTATGCCGTTTCGCAGCGCACGTCAACCGCATTTTTTCAAATAATATTCTAAAGAAACGCCTTAATTTATGGTAAATTGTCACAACAAAACGCCTGACAGGCCGCAGCAGCCTCCGCAGGAACCTGAAAATCCTTGCGATCAGCCGAAGCAGGCTTCCGATCGTCTTATCGATGATCAGATAGCTCACCCGCACAAAAAAACGCCCCGCTGTAACCACATAGAAAAGCATTCCAACCGCCGCACCGAGCACCGCAGCAAACCGGATGACCCCGTTGTTGCCATAGTACAGCAGCGTGAAGCTCAGCGCAAAGCACGCCGTCCAGTACAGGATATCCTCGAGGTCGACCGCCAGCCTGCCGTGCCGCACCAGCCGCCGAAACAGCCGCAGCACATCGTACACAAACGCCATGAACGCGCCCGTCGCAATCGATACCAGCCAGAAATGCCACTCCCTTACAATCTCTCCACTCATCAGCCAAACAGGCGTGTGAGCAGCCCTTCTCCTTTTTTCGCCAGCGTGTTTTTGTCGGAATAGACAAGAGAGTCCACTGTGCCGTCCACATCCGCCTCACCTTTCTCCAGATTAAGCCGCCCCACATGGAGATTGGAACCCTTGATGGCGAGCATCCCGTCCACCGTCTCCATCAGAATATTGTTTTCGTCGAAAGACTGAACCTCCACCACACCGGTGATCCTGCACTCCCGGCGCTGTTCCATGCTGAATCTGTGCCTGCCTATGCCTGCACTGCCGCCGCTCCCAATGCCCCCGTTTCTGCTCTCCATAAATACTACGCCCTCTCCTCATATGCGTGCTCCCTACATTATATGTGGAGGGCTGCCGCTATATGTATCGAAACAGCTCCTTGGCATCGTCCTTTTTCACGGTCTCCTGCACGTCGAGGATCTCCACCTTCGTCTCCTTGTTTCCAAACTGAATCGTAAGGATGTCCCCCACCTTCACATTTGTCGACGCCTTCGCGGGCTTGTCGTTGATGAGCACGCGCCCGGCGTCGCACGCCTCGTTCGCCACGGTGCGGCGCTTGATGATGCGCGACACCTTCAAAAATTTGTCCAGTCTCATAAAATATTCCCTCCAAAATGATAACAACCGATGAAGTGCGCCTCATCGGTTGTCTGAAAATTCGTTTTGAAAACAATTATCTGTTTACTTCGTCCTTTAATGCCTTACCCGGCTTGAACTTCGGCGCCTTGGAAGCCTCGATCTCGATCTCCTCTTTTGTCTTAGGATTTATTCCCTTTCTGGCTGCTCTCTCAGATACCTCAAATGTGCCAAAGCCTACCAGCTGAATCTTCTCGCCCTTCTTTAACTCCTTCGCAACAACTTCTGTGAAAGCTGTGAGCGCCTTCTCAGCATCTTTCTTGGTCATGTCTGCATGCTCAGCCATAGCAGCAACTAACTCTGTTTTGTTCATTCTGAACTCCTCCTATAAATTACTGTAAATGATATTGCCCTGCGCCGATTTGACGCCTATATCTATTTATAGGCGAAAAGCTTTTGTTTGTCAAGGAAAAATGCCTAAAATTTACTGTTTTTTAAAGGATTTGGAAAATTTACCACAATATGTGTCAGTCCTCCAGCTTCATGAGCTCCGTGAAAGAATAATTCACGTCCTTCTCCTCCGAATCAATCTGCAAAGTGTAGCTTCTGGTCTGATAACCGGCCTTTCTGAGCGTCACCACATAGCTGCCCGGAACTTTGTTGAAGCTGATTGGTGTGATTCCCACATAATTTCCGTCCAGGTACGCCTCGACGCCGTCAGGCGCATCGATATACACCTTGTACTTGCTGGTGGAGGAGACGACATCGCTCTTTTTCTCATCGGCTTCATTCTCCTCTTCGTCCTCGTCTTCCTCCTGCGAAAGGCTGGACTGATATTTCTTGCTTGCAGGCTCTTCCTCCTCGTCCTCCTCGTCTTCCTCCTCATCCTGGTCATCGGACGCCTTTTTCGACGTGTCCTTCTCCTCCGCACTCTGTGTGGACTGTTCGGCGGTCTCCTCCTCGCTCTTTTCCAGCTCCACAGCCACGTTAGCCGACGGCTCCGCCACCTTGATATACTGTGCCACGGTGTCATACCCGTCCGCCGTGATGCGCATCTGGTGCAGCCCGTACTCGATCGAGACCGGCCGCGAAGCGTCAACTTCCTTCCCGTCGATAAACACTTTCGCGGTGGCGGGCGTCAGCGTGAAGATGACTGTCCCCCGCTGGACAACCGTGATCTCGACGTCTCCTAAGTCCCACGCCATCTCCTCGTTTCTGGCAAACGTGATCTCCTGCGTGGCGCTGCTGCCCTTGTGGCTGACCGTGACTGTGTGCGTCCCCTCCGGGACCACCAGCAGCATGTCCGACGCCACTTTCCGGATGACGCTGTCCCCGACGTCGATCCATCCGTTCACAAAGTAGTCCTCGTTCTGAAGACGCAGATATCCGTGCCCTTTCTCGACGTTTACGCCGTAGATCATATTTTTATAGCCCCACACGCTGAGCACGTCCATCTGGTTGACCTCCATCATGTCCGTCTCCCTGCCGCCGGACACGACGACGACATGCCCGCTGATGTTGTATAGCTCATTTCCGATGGTGATGGTGCCCTTGTGCAGGTCCATCTGGTAGTTGCTGACATTGCGGTAGCTGATGCAGTCCGGATTTTCCTTGACGTATGCGAGCGCCTTTCTTGGCTTGTAAAAGCGCACAGTGACGACGCTCCCCTCCTTGAGCTGTTCCATGGAAAGCGCCTGATCGTTTTTGTCATATATCGTTGTAGTACCATCGTAACTTAACGTGTAGCGGCGCGAGGAGGCGATATTCTGAAACTGCACGGTCCCCGCCTCGAGGTCCTTCCTGACCACGACCGCGGCGTCCTCCGAGTCGTAGATGCCGCTCCGGTTGAGATCATCCAGCGCCGATTCCGGCTCTGCGCTCTGCGCTGGCGCGCTCTCCTGCCGGGCCGTTCCGCCCAGAAACGCCATAAACGAATTGTCCCCCTGCGCGCAGCCCGTCAACGCAAGAACCGCCGCCACAGCCAGCGCCGCTGTGTACTTCCTTTTTCCTCTTATCATCCTGTATTTCCCCTTATCCTGATAAACTCTCTCAAAATATCTTTCCTTCATAGAGCGACACATACAGCGCCTCTCTCCTGTCGCGCTTTACCGGAAACGCCTCCCTGACGCGCTCCACGTCATCCGTCAGTTCCGCGATAAGCATCCCTTCGCTCCCCGAGAGCGCAGCCTGCACTTCCCCGTCCGGGCTGATGACACAGCTGTCCCCCGTGTAGTGCACGCCGCCTGTCTCGCCTGCGCAATTCACCGCAAGGAGATAGACCTGATTCTCAACAGCGCGCGCCTGCGCAAGCGCCTTCCAGTGCGCGCTGCGCTTCGCCGGCCAGTTCGCAGGCACGACGATCATGTGCGCCCGCTGTGACGCCGCCTGAAAGACCTCGGGAAAACGCAGGTCGTAACAGATAAAGCTGCTGAACGCAATCCCGCTCAGTGCAAAATGCGCCAGCACGCATCCTCCCCGAAACACCGCATCCTCCCCGGAATATGAAAACGGGTGCAGCTTCGCGTAGTCCGACAGCACCGCGCCCGCGCGGTCCACGACGGTGTAGTGATTCTCACACTTTCCACAGAGCCTGGTGCAGTCCTTCACCCATCCAAAACCGACACAAATGTTGTGCCTGCGCGCCAGTGTCCGCATAAGCTGTACCGTCTGTTCCTCGCGCTCCCCTGTGACGTCTGTGTTCATGGAAAAGCCCGTGAAACTCATCTCCGGGAAAAAGATGACATCCGCCCCCTGCCGCGCCGCCTCCCGAATCCGCTCCTGGGCAATCTCGTAATTGCGCTCCTTATCCTCCCAGAGAATATGCGTCTGCGCAAGGGCCGCCCTTATTGTATTCTGACTCTGCCGGTTCTCCTTCATCGTACTTCTGCTCCCTGTGTCAACCTGTTATCGTAAACCTATTATATATTGTTTCGCGCTCCGATACAACCCTTTCATGAAAAGAACTTATCTAACAGCTTTTCCCTGTTTTTCTCCTGGCCAATCAGGCTCTCAAGCTTGTCGTAGTTGCGGTTTGGCATCCAGGACTTTCTCGAATTGTAATAGAAATTGATAATCTTCCAGAATTTTTCAGGGTATTCAAGCCGCAGGCACAGGCTGCGCCACTCGATCGGCGGAAATACCCTGCGGTTCTGGTACGCGTCGAGCATACTCTGCGCCATGTCCACCGACCAGTCGCACTTTTCAGATATTTTGCGAAACAGCAGATAAAAGTCCCGCGCGCCGCAGTCGTGCGCGAAATGTTCCAGATTGATAATCCCTGTATATGCCCCGCTGCCGCCCTTTCCAAACACCACATTGTGGTACTGATAATCGCCGTGGCAGTAGAGCCCGTTGCTGTTTACATACGCCTCATACTCCGCCTGCGACTCCTGCTTTGCGCGCTTTGTCACATCCACCGCCCGGTCCAGAAAGTAGTCGTACTCCCGCAGCAGCGCCCGCTCAAAATCCGTCTTGTTGTGCAGCTTTTTGAGATAATTTTTCACCCGCTTGCACTCCATGGTATGCTTTTCCATCTCGTCCGCATAGAAAAACACAGGCATAGGGCAGACATTTTCGGATGCGGGCAGCATGAATTTCAGATGAAGCTTCGCCATCGCGCCGCACGCCCTTACGATGTCCTCCTCATTCTTGTAACTGCACTCCTTTCCATCGACGTACTCCTCCAATATGTAGATGCTGTTGTCGATCCCCTGGTTTGCGGCGTACAGCCCGCCCTCCCGGTTGCGAATCAGCATATCGGTCCGCAGGCTGTCGTTGAGCCTGTTCTGCAGCTGGTACAGCAGTTCGAGCTTCTCCGTCCTTCCCCGGTATTCCTTGAGCACACGCATACCCTGCTGCGTGTCGCAGATTATCGTTCCACGCCCCTTGAAGGTGCGGTTAATCGCCATATCATATTGTTCGAGCACACTCACTGCCTTGTCGTTCACACCAATTCCCCCTCCACACAGATAAATGATTCATTCTTTCCTCTATCAGAGGGAATCTCCCCTCCACACAGATACTGACTGCGCCATCCTGGCGGCACGGAAAAAATCCCCCTGCACACGGATAGCGATTTATTCTATCCTATGTGGCAGGGGGACTGTTTATTCCGATTTCTACAACAGGGTTTTCGCTTTTTCCATCAAAAATGCGCGCGTGTTGTGTTCCGGGTTCTGCAAAACTTCGTCGAGCAGCTGGTTCAATATTGCGCCGATCCGCTTCCCTGTGGGAACGCCGAGCGCAATCAGGTCATTTCCGGTGACTGCGAGCGTCCTCAGGGAGATGCACTCTTTTTTCTGCATAATCTCCGCGTAAAGCGCCTCGATCGCGTCAATGTGCGCGAGCTTCTGCGCCCGCTCATAGCTGCTCTGCGCAAGCGTGTCCGCGCGGCGGATCGCAAGAACCTGCGCAAAGTACTCCGCGCCGATCCGGTTGACGGCGCGCCGCACAGAACGCGCATTCGTATCCGGCTTGCAGTCGTGATAGCGGATGTACTTCTGCACCTTCGCCATAGTGTCATTGTCAAATTTCAGCCGCTTTAAAATGTCGGCCGCCATGCGCTCGCTCTCCTCGACATGCCCGTGAAAATGGTCTGTGCCCGCCTCGTCCGTCGTCCTGACAGCCGGCTTGCCGATATCGTGCAGCAGCGCGGCGATGCGCAGGCTCTTGTCGGCGCGGACGTGCAGCATGGTCTGCATCAGATGTTCCCCCACCGTGTACTGATGGTGCGGGTTGTGCTGCGGCGTGGCAAACGCGGCGTCCAGCTCGGGGAGAATGACGCGCGTGATGCCAAGCGCATACGCATCGCGCATGTAATCCGGATTGTCCGACACCAGAAGTTTCACCAGCTCCGCCTGTATGCGCTCCGCGCTGATGTGCTCCAGATTTGGCGCGAGCACCGCGGCCGCTTCGCGCGTCTCCTGCGCGATGGAAAATCCAAGCTGCGCGGAGAAGCGGACCGCGCGCAGGATCCGCAGCGCATCCTCTCCAAACCGCTCTGACGCCTCCCCCACGCACCGGATGACGCCCTGTTCCAGATCCGCCATGCCGTCAAAGGCATCCACGATACCGCTCCTGTCATTGTATGCAAACGCGTTGATCGTGAAATCCCTGCGCTTTAAATCCTCCGTCAGGTTCGCCGTGAACACAACCTCCTTTGGGTGGCGGCTGTCCTCGTACTCCCCGTCAATCCGGTAGGTAGTCACCTCAAACCCCTCGCGGCCGAGCATGACAGTGACCGTTCCGTGCTGGATGCCGGTGTCAATCGTGTGTCCAAAGACGGCCTTGACCTGCTGCGGTTTCGCCGAGGTAGTCACATCCCAGTCATTTGGCACGCGCCCCAGCAGGGAATCCCGCACGCAGCCGCCGACCGCGTACGCCTCAAAGCCCGCGGCCTCCAACTGCGCTATTATATATTGAACCTTCTCAGGCAACTGTATCTGTGTCATGGCGCCTCTCCCCCTTCTCTCTCTCAGACTGTGCCAAAACAGCCCGCATTTCACCCTATCAGCACATTCTTCCCCTCAAATGCAAATCCGTACTTCCTTATCCGCCCTGACGCAATCCCCCTGGCTTCGAGCGCGGCGGCATACTTCCTGTCCTCTATCTGCAAAAGTGCAGATTTTACAGTCTCATCCAGGTCCTTTTCTCTTTTTGGACGGCGAACTTTAAACTCCATGATAATCGCGTCATCCCCCGCTGCCTTTGGCTCGAGCATGACGTCGTAGCGGCCAAAGCCGCTCTCGCGGTTTGAGGTAATCGTGTATCGGTCAGCCAGCTCCACCATC
>CAMWOK010000037.1 GCA_947175845.1 uncultured Lachnospiraceae bacterium
TAGGGCGGACGCCCGACATGAAATAAGTTGTCGGCAATCGCTAAAATTAATTGTTAGATCGTACAATCCGACAACTTATGGATAGGTATGGCTGAACTGTTACATATTTCGAGCGTATATTCAGACAAAGATTTGTCATTTCTTAATAAAGTGCCATCTAAGTCAAAAAGTAATATGCGGGGATTTGCCATTGTATGTTCCTCCAAAACAAGTTTTATAAACAATGTGCTATGAATCTATGATAACACATTCTTCTGCACTTATCATCAAGAAATTGTCTCGTACAGGAAAGTAGCAATCGCACAGTCAATATGCTCTGCGACGAAGTCCATATAATAGAAGCCGGGAATTCCACACGCCGGTGTAAAGTTATCCCCAAAACAACCGATAAATAAAGTACCATTTCTTATAAATTCAAATTGATTGAGGGGGAATCTGGATGAATCTTCAGGAAGAAAGAGAACATTTACAGATGGGGCTAGGGCATCTGCAGGCAGCAGCGGACAAGCTGTTGAAGAAAGTGGAGTACTACTCACAAAACTGTCAGAACTCTGTAAAATACATCTGGGAAAACCAGAGTGAGTTTGATGAGTACGAGGCGATTTTTAACAATCTGCTGGTCAGTCAGGTGGTTGACTCCGGGGAACAGACGAAGGAAAAGTTGTATCAAATCATCAAAATGATGGACACGCCATACTTTGCGCGAATTGATTTTCTGATGGATGGGGATCTGGAACCAATGCAGGTTTACATTGGGAAGTTTTCTTTCTGGGATGACACAGGGGAGTTTGAAGTCTTTGACTGGCGGGCGCCGATTTCGGGCATGTACTATGAATTTGAGTACGGAAGCGCCTTCTATGATGCCCCGATGGGCAGAATTGAGGGAGAGCTTGTCTGTAAGAGGCAGTACAAAATCAGCAGAGGAACTTTGGAGTACGCGCTCGAGAGCGGGATAGGCATCAGCGACGAGATTTTGCAGCAGGAGCTTGCAAAGAACGCGGACCGGAAGATGAAGGATATCGTGGTCACTATCCAGAAGGAGCAGAACAGGCTGATTCGGGACAATTCATCGGATGTCCTCATCATACAGGGCGCGGCAGGTTCGGGGAAGACCTCTGTTGCACTGCACCGGATTGCCTATTTTCTGTATCAGTTTAAAGGAAAAATCACATCCAAAAACTTCCTGATTCTCTCGCCTAACAGTGTTTTTGTCGACTATATAGCGGATGTTCTTCCGGAGCTTGGCGAGGAAAATGTCAAATGTGTGTCTATGGATGATATCGCTAAAACGATTCTTGGAAAGGACTTTCGCTGTGAGAAAATGGCTCTGCAGGCGGAGCGGTATCTGCAGAAAAAAGAGGATGACGCGTGGAAAAAACGCAATCAATTCAAGACCTCGGCATCATTTTTCAGGCAGCTCGAAAAGTATCTGGATCAGTGTGTCAGAGAGAATTTTCGGGAGGCGGATTATCCTTATGACGGAGGAATTGTGGAGGCATCCTACCTGCGAAAATGTTATGATATCCGAAAGAATCTTCCAGTGCGGCAGCGGTTTTGGGAGATTGCCGCACTGGTCTGTGCGGACATCAGAGGGGTGAATAAAAACAGTTTGTTTGAATGGCTGATGGCGAGGTTTTTGCACAATGATGTGATGCAGCTGTATCGGGATTTTTATCAGCGTCTGGACAGGACGGATCTCTTTGTCTATGAGGAGGGAATGGAAATTGAGAGCGCTGACATTTTTCCGATGATGTACATTAAGATGGTACTGGAAAAAGTGGAGGGGGATCCGGAGATCAAATATCTGATAATTGACGAGATGCAGGACTATTCCCCTGTGCAGTATGCGGTCATCAATCGACTCTACAACTGCAAAAAGACTATTCTCGGCGACTGTCATCAGAATGTCGTTCCCTTTGTGTCGGACAATATGGATTTTCTCAGGGAACTCTATCCGAAAGCGCAGGTTATTGAGATTCACAAAAGTTACCGGTCAACCTGTGAGATTATGAGATATGCGGGTAGGATTCAGAAAAATCTCAATCTGGAATTGATTGAGCGGCATGGGAGCCAGCCGCAAGAGCTTGCCTTTGAGGATCTGATGGAAGAGATCGCTTTTATAGAACAGGAGATTGCGTGTGTCCAGAAGAATACGAAAGCGGGGAAGCTGGGGATTCTCTGCAAGAGCCAGCCGCAGGCAGAGTCCCTGTTTCAGGTACTTTCCGGCATGGGCGGCGTGCATCTGTTCACTTATGATACAGAGGTTTTCTACGACGGCGTAATTGTGACATCTGTGTCACTTTCAAAAGGTCTGGAGTTCGACGCGGTTCTGATAGTGGATGCCGACAGGGATAATTACCGCACGGAATACGACAGAAATCTGCTGTACGTGGCCTGCACGAGAGCAATGCATCAGTTAAAGCTGCTCTACTGCGGGGAGAAGAGCAGTTTTTTGTCCGAAGATACAAACAGATGAAAAATGTGTGATCCGGGGGATAATTATCCCCCGGATCGCTTTAGATGCAGAGTACTTTACAGCGCTTTTTGTAGCAGGCAATCCCGTAATGATAGATGGTTTTCATGCCATCGTCCACCAGCTGTTCCTCGTAGTTTCGGTCGTAAATCTGTTGGAGCGCCTCTTTGCAGGCAGTGTCAAAAGCCGCATTTTCAGCGTATTTCAGTTCGATGACAAAACCGAGCTGGCTCTCGTCAATCTCGACAGTGATGTCGCAGTATCCGTCTCCGGACTCCATGTTTGAGCGGACATTCCAGTCATCCATACTGCTCAGTATGCCAAGCAGGATACCGTGATAGAAGTTCTCTTTTCTCTCTTTTTGGATATTTGTGTCACGAATGCTGATGGTTTTTTGTAAGTAGGCATTGAATCCTTTCTCAATGGCGGTGGCATTATTTTGCCGAAATGCCGTGCAGAAGCCCGTTTTACAATACAGAGCTGTCCTCCTGCAGTCGAAAGCGTGTGCCAAAATGCTTGTTCAATAGTACTTTGTGTGATAAACTGATAATTATTGTATGAAATCGGAGATTTTATCATTCTGATTTATGGGCGGATGGGGTGACAGTGTACTGCAGATTTTATATGAGAGAGGAGCATCAAAGATGAACAGTAGTTTACTTTCCACTTTTAATGAGGAATATCTGGGATTAAATGAAGCCTGTATCTGTGACGGTATCAGGCTGTGTCAGTGTCAATATCGGGACATGCCGCTGAATAAAAAGTACTTTTATCCAGTGATTGCAGCAATCTGTCAGGGGATGAATGTTATCTCCTGTTCGCCAAAGCTGGGCAGGACACAACAAAGGCACTTGTGTGATTCAATAGATTTTGAGGGATTCCGCGCAGGCTTGCTGCCCGGTCACTGTGTTCTTCCTGACTGTGAACCGGTTTATATGGACAGGATGTTTCTGGCAGAGCGCTGCATGAACAGCTGCGAATACGGTGCAAAACTGGATTGTCCAGACGAAACGGATGGGAAAGCGGCTTGTTGTGATAAGAATCACCAGATAGAATATCGGTATCTGGACGAATATCGAAAATATATCGCGCTGATGAATGGGGATGTCATCGGCTACTGCAAAGTGTCGGATGTGATAGCGGGATATGGTAATTTTGTCGTGTTCGTCGATGAGGCTCACCGTAGGAAAGGAATTGCCCAAAGGCTGGTTCGGTCAATGATTCAGACCTGTCTTGAAAATAAGATTACACCTATGTATCTGGTGCGGATCACCAATCTTGCGTCCCTGTCGCTTGCAAAGAAAGCCGGGTTTCAGGTGCTGCAAAGAGAATTGGTGTTTTGTCATAGAATAATATAGTAAAAGGAGGTGGTGAATATGTATGAAACAATACAACATGTGAAAAATATGAGGAGTTGTTCAGAGACAGAAAACCGGGGAGGTATGCATTATTTCTGACAGCCCCTCTGGAGGAAAATCAGAATGAAAAAATATATTAACCATGTAAAAAAGTATATTGCTGTCGAGATTTTGTCTGACATACTATGCACGGTCTTTGCGGCGTTCATCCCTGTTTTGCACAAGGAGCTGTTCGATAGTCTTGCCGATGGCAGGTTGTCGCGGATTCCTGCTATCATTGCAGCGTTTATCCTTTTGCAGGGATTGTCGTGCATGTGCACGTATCTGTGCATGGTGTACGCTTGGAAGAAAGCCATCAAATATGAGGCGACTTTAAAAAAAGACTTTATCAGCGCGCTGCTCAATAAGGAGGAAAAAAGTTTTTACGCGCATTCAACGAGCGATTACATATCCCTGCAGGGCAATGACATCACGGCGCTCGAACAGGACTATCTGCAGCCGTGGACAGATGTGCTGCGTTCCATCAACATGTTTGTGATCTATGCGGTGGTCATTATTGTCTATGTGGATTGGCGGATTGCGCTGGCAATTATTCTCTCGTCCTTTCTGGTGACAGCTGGTCCAAAGATTACGGGAAAAATCGTTTCAGATAAGAGAATGCAGTATCAGAACCAGATTGCGGAGTATGTGAACTGCATCACCGATTTGCTGAGCGGCTACAAGCTTGTCAACCGTTTTACGAGAGCAAATCTTTTGAGGGTGCACGAAAAGGCGCTGGATACGACAGCAAACAGACGTTTTGATTATGGAAAAAGCAAGACAGTCTCCTTGAGCGTCAATGATGCCGCGATTAAAATTATTCAGATCGTGTCCTTTATCTGTGCATGTGTGCTTCTGCTAAACGGTGAGATCAGTATTGGTGCGGGCGTTGCCACATTCAGCTATGTGAGCAGTTTTATCTCGCCGCTGGAGTCTATTTTGTACGACGTCAATGCGATTCAATCGACGGACGAGGTGCGGAAAAAATTTCTCTCTATCCTGAACAGTGGAATTCGAAAGGAACTTCCTGCACCGCGGGCAGTAGAGACGGGCATTTCTCTGCGGGATGTCGATTACCGTAATGGTGCCTTTCACATGAGGATAGACAGGCTGGATTTTGAAAAGGGAAAAAAGTATGCGGTAGTTGGTGGAAACGGATGTGGAAAATCGACACTTCTGCGGCTCATTATGCAGTATCTGCAGCCGGATTCCGGGCGGATCACGCTGGATGGAAAAGCTATCTGCACGATCGATCCATCCGCATGTATTTCCTGCATTGATCAGAATGAGTACATCTATCGCGCAGGGCTGCTGGACAATGTGACAATATTTGACTCTTATCCAAACGCAGGGCTGCAGATTTGGGATGGGTTCTGGCATAAAAATAAGACAGAAAAAAATGCAGACTGTCAGAAAATGAGCGGTGGAGAAAAGCAGCTGATCGCATTTCTACGGGTGGCTGCACGGGATACGCCGATTGTCCTGATGGATGAGCCATTTGCTGCAATGGATGTGGTAAACACTGAAAAGGTGCAGGATTATCTGCTGCACAGTAAGGAGATGGAGGACAAGACGGTGATTATTGTCACGCACGATGTCTCGGAGGAGACACTCGCAAAATATGATGCGGTCGTTTGGGCGGACAGCTTTCGCGTCACGGATGCGACTTGACACCGAACAATATGCTTTTTACATCATTTCGTTTATTTTCTGTTGGATTCTTCTGCAATTGTCCGATATATAGAGTAAGCAGTTGTTATTCAGAATGAAAGGGGAGAAGATAAATGGACATCAATCAGATTGCGGGCATGTCTCGTCAGGAACTGATGAGCTGCATCAGTGAAAAGAAGAAGGAGATTGCAAAGAAACTTGAAAACGGGGACACAGAACCCACTTTTTCTATCGGTGCGGGCAGCTTTACCGTGAAGGAGTGGGATAAGCTGATAGACAAGGTGGACAAGAATCTCGATGCGGTGAAAAAGGAGCAGGAGGAGCGCAAGGAAGCCCAGGATCAGGAAGCTTTGGAGGAAAAAAAGACCGGGCAGACGGATTTTGTGAGTATTCTGGAAGTGAGTGATGCCAGGCGCAACTATTATATGGAAAAGCTCAATGGCACTTACAAGCCGTCTTTTCCGTATGCGGGCTATGCAGTAGGTGATACCATCACCTACAATGGGGTGGTGTTTGAATGCGATTCGCAGGCGAACGCAATCTGTCTGGGAGATATGAGCAACCGCAGGGACGTTCTGACGATTCCTCTAGAGGGCGGCGGAAGTCTGATGGTAAACAGAAATTGCATCGGTATGCTGTCGGAAGCGCTGTCAATGTTCTCGCCGGAGGACGTCAACCGCATTATGCGCGCGATAGCGGATGACAATAAGGTGCAGCAGACCCAGCAGGAAATTGAGGACGACAAGAACAGTCTTGGAAAGGATGCTGACGATGAGGTGCTAAAGGAACTGATCAGAGATCTCGATGAGGATGTGATATAGAAATCCATGGGAAAAGCATATAAAAACGGTCTGGCGTTGGTCCAGACCGTTTTTGAATATATGTAATTTAACAGTTAACCGATTACCTTCTTGACGGCCTCAAGCACGCGTTCTGCCTGGAATGGTTTTACGATAAAGTCCTTTGCACCGGACTGGATTGCCTCGATAACCATCGCCTGCTGACCCATTGCGGAGCACATGATCACGGATGCGTTCGGATCGATGGTCTTGATACCTTTGAGCGCCTGAATTCCATCCATCTCCGGCATTGTGATGTCCAGAAGTACAAGGTCGGGTTTGGTCTCATTATATTTTTCTACTGCAATTCTTCCGTTTTCTGCCTCAGCAGCGATGGTGTAACCGTTTTTTGTCAAAATATCTTTGATCATCATTCTCATAAAAGCGGCATCGTCAACAATTAAAATTTTCTTAGCCATTATTAGTTCCTCCTCTGGAATAAATTGTAAATGGAATGTGCAAGATCCAATGGATACAATTGCATGATTGTACTGTCAATCAGCTTTCCGATTGTTAATTTAAAATTAATTTTCACAAAAAGATCATCCCGGATGTCATCCGGAAATTCATAGTTTTCGACAACAATCTGCTGCACGGAAGGAGGAGAGATGTCAATTTTCTTCTCAAACATCTTACTCATAGCAGTGGCAGAGCTTGCTGTCATCTGATTCATGGCTTCCGAGACGGCGCTGATATGCAGCGAGTTGATCTCACCCTTGGAGTACTCTCCGGTTCCGCCGTTTCCCATCATTAAATCAGTGATGACTTTGGCATCATCATCCTTGAGGACAAGCATATTGGTGCCGAATAATCCCTCTGTGTACTGTACACGCACCAGAATACAGGAATTTTGATAATCGTTTAGAATTTCGTTTTTGTGTACAAGAGTGACATATGGCGTTGTAATCTTGATAGGCTGTCCAAGCATCATGTTCATCGCTGTTGCCGATGATCCGATGGAAATATTGGAAATTTCACCGATTACATCTGCCTCCTCTTTTGAAAAAAAATCCATGGCAGGCTCCTTCTTAAAAGTCTCAATATGTGGAACAATACCATTTTACAAAATTTTTTCATCTTTGTCTATAAGAGTTGGTTATTTTCGTAAAAAAAATGTAGTAGTTCAGCCCTTGAATTCCGTTTATATTGCCAGAATTGAATCACGTATCGAGAATTGACAGTAAATTCGATAAATGATAGAATAATTGTTAAATTTAGAGCAGACTATTTTGTATAGTATTGTGAATCTTATGGAAGTATGCCATCTGCAAAATGGTGGTATTGAGGGGATTGTACCAGGATATGAAAAATCAAAAAAAGAGAAAAAAGTTAATCATCATACTGCTGGTTTCGTCAGTGGTTCTGCTGGCAGCAGAATTTTTAATCTGGATGCGGGTGATCCGTCTGCGGCAGGATCAGGACGTGATGGAGGAGCAGGAGTCTTCAGAGGAGACACAAGAGAGCAGCACAGAGGAGGAAAGTTCGGAGATAAGCAGCGAGGAGCAGGTTTCTTACCCCGCGCCCCAATATTCCTTTCAGACCGAGGAGATCGTCGTGGAAGTGCCCGGCTTGTCAAAAGAATATACCGTTGCCTGGGTGAGCGATCTGCATATGGTGACAGACCATGAGACAGCAGATGACATCCTGGCGGAGGATCTCGAAGCGGTGAAGGCGCGGTACGACTTTTTTCAGACACCGGACGGCGTACACGGGGAGGAGCTGCTGCCGCATGTGATCGACTTTCTCAATTACGGACAGTACGACGGGATTATCTTTGGCGGCGATATGCTTGACTACTGCAGCGCTTCCAACCTGGAACTGCTCAAAGCAGAATTTGACCGGCTCGACAAAAAGGTGCCCGTGCTTTATATCCGCGCCGACCACGATTACGGGTTCTGGTATGGCGGGGATGGATTTACGGAGACCGCGGCGGAGCAGATGCATAAGGAGATGGATGACGGGGATAATCTGAATACAAAATACCTTGATTTTGGAGAGTTTGTCATCCTTGGCGTAAACCGTTCCACAAAGGATATGTGGCCGGATCAGTACAGTGTGCTGGATGACCTGTTTACAAAGGCAGCGTCGGAGAACAAACCGGTTATCGTCGCCACACATGTGCCGTACGCGTCTAAGATCGATGACGCAAACGCGGTGACACTGTACGACAGATCGATGGAGATCCGCGGCAAAGTTTATTACTGGGGCGGCGGTAGTTATATTCCAAATGATGTGACGACCAGCTTTCTGGACAAGATATACAGGCAGGACACAAGTGTCGCGGCGGTTCTGGCAGGTCATCTCCACGCCGGATGGGATGGAAAATTGACCGAACAGGTCAGACAGCATATTTTTGAGCCGTCGTATCTTGGCAGTATCGGGGTTGTGCGGTTCGTTCCGAAAGATGAGGGAGAAAAATGAAAAACTTTGGCATGATTGTCTTGATCGGTGCGTGCTGTGTCTGTTCTGGCAAAGCGGCCCGCGCGGCGCAATTGCAGACAGAAGCGCCGGATTTTGTGGAAACTGCAAACGCAGCTGAGGATTGGATCAGCCCGGAAGATGAAGGAATATTGCAGGAAAACGTAACGAGCGTTGTCATTGCGGTGGAAAATGCAACTGCCAGGCAGCTTCCTGTGAGCGATATCCAGATGCCCAACTCTTACAATGATTACAAGAGTTTGAAACTCCCCGCCCAGATCACGCGGCAGGGGGACTACTATTTTATCGTGGATACCTACAATGACCAGGTGCTGTACGCGGCGGATCTGTGGAAGCCGGTTCAGGAGTGGCGTGTGATGGACAGGAAATTCAACAGACCGCACGCCATCGCAAGCGACGGCGCGGTGTACCTTGTAGCGGACACGGACAACAACAGGGTGCTCTGCTATGAGTATGTCAACGGGCGTTTTCAGAATACACAGATCTTTGAGGAGGTCGGGAAACGGCCCCACTACATTCAGTATGATGCCGCGTCCGCGTCGTTCTTTGTGTGGAGCTCCCTCACAGGCGACATGTATATCATGAAGCGGCACCCGGAAAATAATCACATGTATATCCAGGAAATCCGGCATATCTATGAGCTGGACGGGTTCTATGTGCGCTCGTTTGACATCGAGGGGGACACGGTGCTGTTTCCGTCCGGAAACAATGGGTATCTGATCGTGGCAGACAAGGATACGCTCAGCGTCAGGGAGCGCCATGCTGTTCCCATGGAAATCTCCGGGATGGCGTTTGCCAAGAAGATAGGGACATATTATTACATGACCATCTCGACTGACGATCAGTTCAGTCATGAGACGGCCAAAATGATACGGACTGCCGATCTGGCATCGCTCTCTGCCGGGGAGTATGAGGATGTGACCGGGTATTTCAGGGAGATGCGCGTGCCATACTACATTGACAGGATCAATGGCTCCTACTTTGTGACCAATCACGAGAGCCGCAAATTTGTGTATATGTTCAACGTCCTAGAGGATCGCATCAAGGATGTGCAGTCGGTGCATTGATGGCCGTAAGGTGCAGGACAGGGCTTTCTTATCATTTTTGCCGGATAGGGCAATAAATGTTTGCAAGCAGAGATAAAGTGTAGTAATGTTATAGAAGGAAAAGCGTGCAATGCTGTACTGGTGATCGTCAGCGTGCGCTGCAGCAGATGTGGAGAAATACTTGCGAAAGGCAGGAGAATGGAGTGGCAATGAACGAAAACGAACTTTTGAGTGTATTGCAGGAGCATGGACAGGCGCATATTTATGAGGCGTACAAAAAGCTGGACGAGGCGGGGAAGGAGAAACTTGCCGCGCAGATAGCAAGGATTGACTGGTCAATTGTCGAGAAGGCATGTCCCGCAGGTGCATCCTGCCCTTCCCGGGGACAGGACGCGCCTGCGCAGGAGCGCGGAAAACTAAAGCCGCTGTCGGCGCTCGAGGTGTCTGAAATCGAGAAAAATAAGGAAAAATACGAGGAGACCGGGCTGGCTGCCATCCGCGCAGGCAAAGTCGGCGCAGTGCTGCTCGCGGGCGGACAGGGAACGCGTCTTGGATCGGACGGGCCTAAAGGCAAGTACAATATCGGCCTGACAAAGGAGATGTTTATCTTTGAGCGGCTGATCCGCAACCTGCAGGATGTGACGGACAAGGCGGGCTGTTTTGTGCCCCTGTACGTCATGACGAGCGACAAAAATAACGACGAGACGATCGCGTTTTTCGAGGAGAAGGATTACTTTGGCTACCCGAAGGAGTTTGTTCGATTTTTCCGGCAGGAGATGGCGCCGTCTGTCGACTACAGCGGAAAACTTTACATGGAAGCGCCCGATTCGCTCTCGCTGTCTCCCAACGGCAACGGCGGCTGGTTTTATTCCATGGCGGTGACGGGAATTTTGGAGGACGTCAAGGCGCGGGGCGTGGAATGGCTCAACTGCTTTGCGGTGGACAATGTGCTGCAGCGCATTGCGGATCCCGTGTTTGTCGGTGCGACCATCGACTCCGGCTGCGTGAGCGGCGCGAAGGTGGTCCGCAAGGCAGACCCGGAGGAAAAGATCGGCGTGCTGTGTCTCGAGGATGGGAAGCCTTCGATTGTCGAGTACTACGAGATGACGGAGGAGATCATCAATTCGAGGAATGCGGACGGCGAGCTGTCCTACAATTTTGGCGTGATCCTCAACTATCTGTTCCGCGTGGACCAGCTTGAGGAGATCTCTGACCAGAAGATGACCGTGCATGTCGTTGAGAAAAAGATTCCGTATATCGGGGAAGACGGGGCACTGATAAAGCCGGAGGCTCCAAACGGGTACAAGTTTGAGCTGCTGATTCTGGATATGGTACACATGTTCGAAAACTGCCTGTCGTACGAGGTGGTGCGCGACTATGAGTTTGCGCCGATTAAGAATAAGACGGGCGTGGATTCCGTGGAGAGCGCGCGTGCGCTTCTGCAGAAAAATGGTGTGGAATTATGATAAAAAATGTAGTGTTTGATATTGGAAATGTGCTGGTGAATTTTCGCTGGCGCGCGTTGATGGAGGATCTGCAGCTTCCTGAGAAAACGCGGAAAATATTTGAGAAAACTGTGTTTCGAAGCCACTGGTGGGGCGAGTATGACCACGGCATCTACGAGGAGTCCGAGATCCTCGAAAATTTTCGCGCGGACAACAAGGAGCATCTCGACGAGTTTAATCTGGTGTGGGACAACCGCAGCAGGCTAGTCGAGCCCTACGCGTACGCGGTGGACTGGATATCCCAGCTGAAGGAGGCCGGGCTTAAGGTGTACCTGCTGTCAAACTATCCGCGCGAGGTCTTCACACTCCATGCCGCGTGCGGGAACTTTCCGTTTCTGGACAAGGTGGACGGGAAGGTCGTCTCCGGATTTGTGAAGAAGATCAAGCCGAACGCGGATATCTACGAACATCTCTTAAAGGAGTACAATCTCAGTGCCGGTGAGTGCGTCTTTATCGACGACCGCGCGGAGAACGTCGAGACTGCGCGCGCGCTTGGCATGAAAGGGATTGTGTTTGCAGACTATGCACAGGCGCGCGCAGAACTTGAGGGAATGCTTGGGGGCTGAGCGGAAGATGCAGCGGCGAGCTAATCTGCAAAACAGGCAGGAAGTTTGGTGGAGATGGCGCGATAAGAGAATAGTACAGCGATTAAGCATGAGGAATTGCAGATAATCTGCAGTTCCTTTTGTTTTCATCAGAAAAAATATTAAAAATAAGAAAACCTTTTTCCAGTATCAGGACAATATATACATGCAAGGGCAAATCTTTGCAAGTCGACGTCGATACTTGAAAGGAGAAGGAGGATGGCTGCTATGAATAATGATGAATTTGAGCGGTTCGTCTTGAAGTTTGGAAAAGATATTCTGCGGTTTTGCCGGATGACGGCCCAGAATGCGGAAGACGGGGATGAGCTGTATCAGGACACGATGCTCAAACTGCTCGAGAAAAAGAAAAGACTGGACTTTGCGCAGAATGCAAAGAGTTACGCTTTATCCACCTCAATTTATCTGTGGAGAAATAAAAAGAAAAAGTATGCAAACAGGATGCGGCTCGTTCCGATTGACAGTATGGATGAGATGTCTGAAGAGGGGTATGAAGTTTCTGATCAGGACAGGGAAGTTTCGCCGGAACACATTGTTTTGCAGCAAAATGAGGTGGACATGATTCAGCGATTCGTCGCGTCTTTGCCTGAGAAGTACAGAATACCAATCTATTTGTATTATTCAGCAGATATGCAGATCAGCGAAGTGTCTGAAATTCTCGGACTGCCGGAGGGGACCGTCAAGAGCAGGATACACAAAGCAAAAAAGCAGCTAAAGGAAAAATTGGAGGCGATAGGATATGACAGATGAAAAATTGGATCAAATCTTAAAGCAGGCCCTTGCTCCTGAAATAAGTGAAAGTGAAATTCGGATACATAGAAGGAGGAAGGATAAAATGAAGAAATTTGGCAGAATCGGAAAATGCGCGGCTGCTGTATTGGCTGCGGCGGTTATTGGAATCTGCGGACTCGGATACTTTAATCCGGTTCTTGCGGCAAAGATTCCGTTGATTGGAAAGATTTTTGAGAAGGTCGAGGAGGATGCTGTATATTCCGGAGCGTATACGGATAAGATAACTGTCCTGACAAATGAGGATTCTATGGGGAATTTGGATACGTCAAACTATACTGTATCCGATAAAGGCATCACACTGACGGCATCAGAGATCTATTGTGATGGATATTCGATATTCCTCACAGTAAATATTGCGTCAGAAGATGCAGATTTTACGCATATTCCAGAACATTATACAGGTATGCGTGCCGCAGATAACCGGACAGCCGCAGGATTTTATGTCAGCGGAACATGGAGTGTGGATGGGAGTTCACCCGAATGGCTCCAAAATACATTTGACGGAGCGGTGATCGACAGCCACACATTCGCAGGGATGTTGAAGATAAATCTTAAGGAGAAACATACAGGCAGCGGTGAACTGAACTTAACGATCAACGGTCTTGGCTATGATGATGACAGGATGCTTGACGGCGAGGAAATATCGGCGTCTCACTGGACAGACGGCAGCTGGAATATTGCTGTAGCGTTTGAGGCAAACGCAGCAGATGTAAAAACAATTGAAGTGGGTGAGAAAAAGGGGAATATTACGCTTGAAGATGTGGTGATATCGCCGTATCAGGTAATTGTCCATGCGACAACACCGGGAGAGCAGAGAGAACTGACAGACGACAGGAGGGAAAAGCTGCTTTCAAAGGATCCCAATATGACGGATGCGGAGATGTTAGAACTTCTTGGTTGGTCTTATGAGCCATGCTATACAATCTGCTTTAATCAGGATGGGGAGATGCTTTACGCAGATATGGAAATGGCAGGAAGCGCCGGATTTGCTGTTCAGGGCAAAGAGATAACAACATTGCATGTGTTTATTTATGACAATCTTGATGACTGGACGCAGATGGAGCAGGAAGGAATGCACAGCAGCGCGGCACAGAAGGCGGTTCTTGCCAAGGAAATCCATGTAGAATAAACAAACAGAGATGCCGCACAGGGGACTGCGGTCTGTCCCCTGTGCAAAACCTGTTTTTACAGCGGCAGAAGCGGAAGTATCTGGTCAAAATACTGATAAAAATCCGAGCTTTGCCAGCTGCCGTCTTTGCGGTGTTCTGCCGGTCTGTAGTCGTAGTAGACGCCGTTGATGCCGTAGTTTGTGCAGCTGTCCGCGGACATGGACAATCTGACTGTCCGGCCGTCCGCAAGGGTCAGTTCCAGGCAGGCGCCCTCATTTCCGCACGCTGCACCGCCGTAAATGTAGGCTGCATTGCAAAACAGGTCCTCAAGTGTGCGGAGTGTTTCCGGGTCTGTTATCGTCTGGCTGCGCCGCTCATAGCCTGTGAACAGGTTCTGCATTTCCAGCCTGGCGGATGTGACCTCTTTGATTTGTGTGATATCAAATGGCCTGTAATCCAGTGTCTGAGCTAATGTGGTCTGTACCATATCAAAGAGCTGCGCGTCCTGAACCAGGTATTCCGCAGAACTGTTTGTACTGGGATCTTCCTGGAGGCAGTGGAGATATCCCCCGTCAAATGCGGTCAGTATCAGATCCTGATAGTGCAGTTTCCAGCCGCTTTCTCTCATGCCCTTCCAGCCAGAATCAGCCGATTCTGGCTCAGGTTTCAGACCGCCAACAAGTGCCGTCAGCTGCTTTTGCAGCGTGCCTGTAGGAATGTAGTAATAGGAAATAGAGGGTCTGACAATGGAAGGTTGTATTTCAATACATACCTGATTTTCTTTCTTTTCGCTGTATAAGGCGACATTGTTGTACAGGATCCCTTCCTCTGACTCTGTCGCGTTCCACGCGGCGTCTTCCTGACTGGCGTCGCTGCCAGCAGGATTTTCCCTGCCGGAGTCAATTTCGCTGTTGGATGTGTTGTTGCCAAGGGAGGCTGCACCTGCCGGATCGCTTCCCGCAATTTCGGGTTCTGTCCTGCCCTGCGCGCTGTGTGCTGTGGATTCTGCGGTCAGTGTGTTGCGTGTCTGTTTTTTGGCGTCAGCGCCGCTGAACGTGCAGCCTGCCATGCTGACGCAGAGAATCAGTGTGATAAAAACGTGATATTTTTTTGCGGCGGGCGGTTTTGCAATCATCTCGATTCTTCTTTTCATCTCCTGTTTTCCTCCTGTGGCCTGGGTTGAGCAGTTCCAGATGTGTTCAGCGGGCAGTGCGCCTGCGGCTGCGATCAGCGTTTTGCCGTAACGAATCCGGTTTTCGCCTCCAATGCGTTTTAAGGCGCCGTAGTCACAGGCGAGTTCGCTGTCGCGGACGCAGACACGCGCTGCGATCCAGACCAGGGGATTGTACCAGTACAATCCTACGCAC
>CAMWOK010000038.1 GCA_947175845.1 uncultured Lachnospiraceae bacterium
GATCGCTTAATCGTCGGCGAAGTCCGGGGCAGCGAGGCAATCGACATGCTGCAGGCGCTGAACACCGGGCATGACGGAAGTCTGTCGACAGGCCACGCAAACTCGTCAAAAGACATGCTGGTCCGCCTAGAGACAATGGTGCTGATGGGGATGGATCTGCCGCTTGCGGCGGTGAGGAGGCAGATTGCATCCGGGGTGGACATTGTGGTACATCTCGGAAGGCTGCGTGACAAGTCGCGGCGTGTTCTCGAGATTGCGGAGATATGCGGTTGCGAGGAGGATGGGATTGATGTAACGCCCCTGTATCAGTTTCAGGAAACAGGGGAGGAGAGCGGGCGGGTGCTGGGAGAGTTTGTGCGGGTGAACAAGCTGACGCACACGGACAAGCTGCGCGCCGCAGGGCTTGGCGCTGCGCTGCAGGATGAATTGTTAGAACACGACAAACATCAGGGTTCCGGCACATAGGCGCAGAAGCATTGATTCCTGTGGATAAGGAGGACAACATGAAAAGGAAAGAGGAGAAGAAAGGCATCGCAAGGGGACGGCTTCCGCCGGAGACAGATTACACAAACTATACATTTTCCGTGCGGGAGACAGCTCTACATCTGCTTTCAGGCGGTGCGGTGCTGATGCTGGCCAGCTGGCTTTTTTACGACAGCGCAGTCGCCTGGATACTGCTGATGCCGTTTGTGTTTTGGTCGTTAAAGGACAGAGGCCGGTCGGCGTGCAGGAAAAGGAAGCGAAGGCTTGAGATGGAATTTCGGGAGATGATCCTGAGCGTCTCGTCAAACCTGCAGGCAGGATACAGTGTTGAGAATGCATTTCAGGAGGCATATCATGACATTGTGCTGCTGTATGGCAGTGCGTCTGTGATGGCGGTGGAGCTGCAACTGCTGTTTCGCAAACTAAGCAACAATGAGCAGCTTGAGCAGGTGCTCGCAAATCTTGCAAAAAGAAGCGGCGTGCAGGATATCCGGGATTTTGCAGACATCTTTCAGATCGCCAAGCGCTCCGGAGGTGATATGCGCGGAATCATTGCAAACACGGCAGAGATCATCGGAGACAAGCAGGAAACCCGGCGGGAGATTGAGACTGCTGTGAGCGAGAAGAAACTGGAACAGCAGATTATGAAGTGCATTCCATTTTTTATGATTTTCTATATCTCGCTGACCACGAGAGGGTATTTTGAGAGTCTGTACCACAATCCCTTTGGATGGGGGCTGATGACGGGGGCGCTTGCTGTGTACGCTGCGGCATGCCGCATTTCGGACAAGATACTGGAAATTGAGGTATAGACCAACGATAGAGTCGGAGGAGGTGATGCGGGTGGGCGACAAACTTGCAGGATGGCTGTACCATAAATTGGAGGCCATGCAGAGAAAACCAGACAAACTATTGTACAACAACGCAGTCCGGCAGGATCTGCAGACGCTCAATCCTGCCGGTGATGTGCAGAAAAGGCAGAAAGAGTATGTCATCAAAAAGCTGTCTCTGTGCAGTCTGACTGTGCTGTGCGGTGTGCTTTTGGCAACAGTATTGTGGATAAAGGACGGTATGGAGACAAAGATTGTGGATAACCGGATTGACCGCAATGTGTACGGAGGCGGAGAGAAAAGTATCGCGCTCATTGCAGATGACGGCGAAAAGCGCTACCATGTTCCCGTCACACTGTCAGAGCGGTGCTACACGCAAAAAGAACTGACACAGATGTCAGGCGAAGCGCTGTCGGTTCTTCACACACACATTCTCGGAAAAAATCAGAGTTTTGATAAGATCGAGTATGATATGAACCTGACAGATCATGTGGAGGACTATCCATTCCACATAGAGTGGCGCACGGACGATGCGTATATGGACAACACGGGTACGCTTGTACAGGATGTGCTAGAAAAGCCTGCGCTGATGGAACTGACAGCGGTGCTGTCCTGCGAAAGCTTTGCGCTCGAACAGGAGATGACTGTCAAAATACACAGCAAGGCGATTCAGCCAGGAGCAGCCGAGCGCCTTGAAAAACAGATTACCAGCATCGAGGAGACAAGCCGGGAGCAGCACAATGTGACACTTCCGTCAGAAATCGGCGATAAGAAGCTGCGGTGGAGTTATCAGAGAAGCTATGGAGGTCTGCTGTGCCTTGCCGCGACACCTGTTCTTGTATGCTTGATTTACTATGGCAGGGACAGGGATCTGCACAGGCAGGTTCTGGACAGGGAAGAGCAGATGCGCATGGACTATCCTGAGATTGTCAGTGCCCTGGCGCTGCTGATCGGAGCCGGAATGACCGTGCCCAATGCATGGAAGAAGATTGCGGCCGATTACAGACGGCGGTGTGAGGCAGAGCGGGACAGGCGGTACGCCTACGAGGAAATGCTGCTGACAGTGCATGAGATGGAGAGCGGTGTTGTACATGCAAAGGCGTACGAACACTTTGGACGCAGATGCCGCATTCCGTGCTACAATAAGCTGTCGACCATGTTGTCGCAGAATATTCGAAAAGGCGCTGCCAATCTGCCGCTTATGCTGAAGGCAGAGGTGGCTGATGCCTTTGAGGAGCGAAAGCACACTGCCCGAAAACTGGGCGAGAAGGCAGGAACAAAACTGCTGGTTCCGATGATGATGCTTTTGGGAGTCACGATGGTGATCATAATGGTGCCGGCATTTCAAATGTATTTTTAAAGAATTATAGAATAAGGTAGAGAAAAGGAGAGATTTATGAGAAATTTTAAGCAGTTTTTGAAGGAAGAAGACGGGATGGGGACAGTTGAGGTTGTGCTGATTATCGTGGTGCTGATCGCGCTTGTGGCATTGTTCAAGAAAAGTATCACGGCACTTGCAGGAACTCTGCTCAAAAAGGTCACAAGCAATGCAAATCAGATATAATGCATATCTGACCGTGTACCTGTCCCTTATCTTTGGCATCGTCCTGTCGCTGCTCTTTGTGCTGATCGAAGGCGCGGCGGCAGGCGCCACAAGGGCGCAGGCGGAACTGGTGGCGGATCTGGGGCTGGATTCCGTGTTCGCGGAGTACAACAGGGAAATTTTAGATCAGTACGGACTGTTTTTTGTGGACTCCTCTTATGGGAGTGTAAATGGAGGAATTGGTATGGTGGAACGTCATTTGTCAGATTACATGCGCTATAACATGGCGCCGGATCGGGATCTGTTGATGCCGCTGGAGCACAGCCTGTTAAAGCTGCAAAACCCGTATCTCGAGATTTCTGAGGTCTCCTGTGCGAGCGATGATGCGTGCATGGTGTGGAAAGCGCAGGCGGTCAACTACATGAAAGCAGTTTACGGCGGCGATCTCGTCTCGAGGGTCCAAGAGCAGATGGACATCGTGGAGAGCAGGGGGCTGACCGGGATGGATGTCGCGGGGGAACTCGTCACACAAAAAAAGGAGTTTGAGAAATCCCTGAATGACAAGGGAATCGTAGAATTTGGCGCAGAGAGCGCAGAAGGATACTCTTACCAGAAAATATCAGGCGTGTTTGACCGGATTGTCGGCGGAGGCATACTGGCGCAGACACTTCCGGGCGGAACAGCGATATCCGGTGCCGTGATGGACGCAGGCCCTTATTTTTCCGCGCGCCAGAGAAGCGGGCGGATCAACCGAGGGATTGGGCTGCATGAAGGTGCTGACAGGCCGGATGGGATTCTGGACGAGCTGATTTACGGGGAGTATCTAATGCAAAAATGCGGCTCCTATATGGAGCCCAAGGAGGAAGGGCTGCTAAAGTACCAGATTGAGTACATTTTGCACGGATTTAACAGTGATGAGGGAAATCTAAGGCGCAGTGCGGAGTTTTTGTTCGCATTCCGGGCAGCGGCGAATCTCGTCTGTCTTTCTACAGACACTGCAAGGCAGACCGAGGCGGAGCTGGTTGCGACCGTCCTCTGTACACTGTTTCTGGCGCCGGAGCTGATCGAGCCACTGACTTCGCTCATCCTCGGCATGTGGGTGCTTGTGGAGACCGAGTCGGATCTCAGGGAGCTGCTGGTCGGCGGCAGGGTTCCCCTGATCAAGGGCAGGGGAGACTGGCATACAGGTATGATGGACATTTTTACAGGAAATAAACCCAAAAACAGCGGCACAAATACGACAGGATTATCCTATCAGGGCTATCTGCGCATTTTTCTTGGATTGATGGACCGGGATGTAAAAGCTGCGCGAAGCCTGGACATTGTCGAGATGGATATCCGCCAGACTGCCGGCAATGCACAGTTTCGCATAGACCAGTGCATGGATTACATGAAGGTGGAGTTTGGATTTGCAGATGCAGGAGGGCACAGCTTTCTGTTTTCCAAAAAAATGTGTTACGAGTAAACGATCAGTTTGAAAGGCAGGGGAGCGGACGGATGTTCTTTTGGGTGCGGGATAAACATTTAAACCATTTAACGGACATTATAATAAGGAAAGGAGGGGCGTTGCTCTCCATTAAATTACCAGGACGCTGTATTGTCTGCGCACTGAAAAGAATATCCGCCTGCTCCTTCTGTGGCAGACTGTATAAGGCACACACAGCGGGGATGACCGTGGAGGCATGTCTTGTGCTCCCGCTCTTTCTGTTTGCATTTCTGAATGTGATATCGATCATTGAGATTTACCGGTTACAGGGGGCGATGAGTGCAGCGATGCATGACACTGCAAAGCAGATGGCGGTATATGGATACGCATATCGGGAAATTGGCGGGGGTTCGATGGGGGCTGTGGAATCGGTCAGCCTGACGTATCTGTACGCCGCAGAAAGAGTGCGGTCGAAGCTTGGCACAGACTATCTGGAAAACGCGCCGCTCTCCCAGGGAGCGTTTGCGATCTCATGGCTGCGCTCGCGCGTCATGCAGGAGGATGACTGTATTGATCTGGTGGCGGAGTACACTGTCAGACCGCCCGTGGCAATCGTCGGCTATCAGCCGCAAACTCTGTACAACAGGATGCGCACGCGGGCCTGGACGGGATATGACAATGCTGCGAACGCATCCTCTGGCAGTGCGCAGGAGCGGATTGTCTATATAACACCCGATGGAAGCGTGTACCACGGTTCCAGAGCATGTACCTATCTGAACCTGTCTATTGTGTCAGTTGATCAGGGCATTGTGGACACACAGCGGAACGAGGACGGCGGCAGGTATTATCCCTGTGAGACATGCGGAAATTCCTGTGGCAGTGTGGTTTATATCACGGACTACGGAGACCGGTATCACGCGTCCCTCGGATGCAGCGGACTGAAACGGACAATCCTTGCGGTTCCGATATCCCAGACGGGCGGAAGGGGAGCGTGCAGCAAGTGTGGTTAGAAGACAGAAATGTTGACATTTTACAGGAGATGGAGAATGAATATTTATAAGATGCTGATGGCAGTTATTGGAATGCTGCTGTTTTGGGCGGCTGTTGTCGATCTCAGAAAGAAGCAGGTCGGCGGAGGGATGCTGCTGGTGATGCTGGCGGTATGCTGCGCGGCGGCGCCTTTTCGAGCGGATTCTGGCATGGTCAGCGCGGCGGCAGGGCTGGCGCCCGGCCTGTGTGCGATCGGCCTGTCGGTTGCGACAAGGGAGCAGATTGGCATGGGGGATGGCATTGTGATTGCCGCGCTGGGACTGGCGCTGGGCGTGCGCAGATGCCTTTTGATGGTGTGTGCCGGGGCGTTTGTGATGGGGGTGGCAGCCATTCTTGTCCTGCTGTTTCATAAGGGCGGCAGACAGACAAGACTGCCGTTTCTGCCGGCAGTCTTTGTGGGGTATCTGTTATGTGCCCTTTGAGGAAAAAGCAGTATCCGGCATATTTTACAGTGGAGGCGGCGCTGATTCTGCCGATCGCGATGCTTTTTACGGTGATGATGATCTTCCTGGCATTTTACAGCTATGACAGGTGTGTCATGGAGCACAGCGCATACGAGGCGGCGCTTCGGGGAACCAGTGCCCATTTCAGGACGGCAGCGGAAGCGGAGGCCAAGGTGCGCAGAGCGGCGGCAGAACTCGCCGCAGACAAGCTGTTTGCCGCGCGTGATTTCAGTTGCGATATCTTGGTGGACGGCCAGAGCGTGACAGTGACCTATCACTGTACCGTGAATATGCCGTTTTCAACCTGGCTTGGCACGTATGTCACAGGGATGGATCTGTCGCTGGATGTCAGCAGAAGTGCGAGCCGTTTCAGGCCCGCGCGCGCAATCCGCGACTGTATGCTGCTGAACGGGCTGCTGAAACAGGAATTAAAATGATTTGGAGGGTTGGGATGAAAGAAACTATGCCTGAAATCAGCTTCGAGAGGAGTATGAATCACAATTATATGATATTGAGCAAGTGCAATTATTTTGGCAAAAAAAGTGATGCCAACGGCGATTACCGCACAAAAATGCTTCTGGAAAACCGGATTCCCGGGCTTCTTCCCGTCACACACAGACAAATCAATGGTGAGAGCCGCTACTATTATGAAATCAACTCGCTGCAGTCGCTGAACCGGCTTTATGACAAGACCGAGATCCGCTGTGATGCGCTCAGGCGTCTGCTGCGAGGCTGTGTGGGGCTTTTTGAGAGACTCGAGGAGTACCTGCTCGACGGGACGCAGATTATCATGAAGCCGGAGCTGATCTATATGGATGTGGCGAAAATGGAGCCGTATTTTGTCTGTTATCCCGACTATGAGGGCGATGTGCGACTGTCTTTTATGGAGCTTGTTGACGGGCTCCTTGCCAGGATTGATCACACAGACGAGAGCGCAGTGATGCTGGGATATCAGATCTATCGATACACCAGAAATCCAAACTACGTTATCAGCGAGGTAGGAAGCATGGTGGAACACCTTGTGGCCGACATGGCTTCCCGCGAAGCTGGCTGCATACAGAGGGATTTCAGAGTGGCGGAAAACAGGATATCATGTGCTGAAAACAGCTGGTGGACAGGCGCAGACAATACATCTGTGTTTGACAGAGATACGGACAGAAGAAGGCCGAACGTTTTGGAAGAGAATCAAAACCGGCCTGCGGCGATTGCCCGTGATGAGGAGACAGGGACAGCAAAAAGGGCAGAGGCGCGCGCGGCGGGGGACAAAAGGGATCTGCACAAGGGCTTTCTGTGCGTGCTGGCCTTTGTGATACTGGCGGGTGTCGCGGTGGGAACGAGAGTGTTTTATGCGTTTGAGCGCGGTGCAGACAGTGAGATTTACCTGTTTGGCGCAATGGGAATGGCGCTTGCGGGAGCGGTCCTGTTTTTTGTGTGCCATGTGAAACGGGAACAAAATCGCAAAAGGGCGGCACTGTCAGACGAGGAGGAAAATGGCGGGGATTCCTGGCATGACAGGACTGTGGACAGCGGCGGGCAGAGCTTTTTCCAGAATGCGCAGAGGGAGACTGCCATGCAGGATCCAAAGTTGCTGTACCGTGCATATCAGGGCAGTACCTCCAGAACATCTGGCTGTAGCGAGACTGTGTATCTGGGAGACAATGCTGCACAGGAGCGGGTACTGTTTGGCCGCATGGATGGAAAGGAGGTGAAGATATCGCTGGACAGACTTCCCATGACAGTCGGAAAGCTTGCAGATGTGTCTGATTTTGTGATTTGTGACACCTCGGTAAGCAAGATGCATGCGCAGTTTGAGGAACGGGACGGCAAAGTCTATGTGCGCGATCTCAACTCGACGAACGGGACTGTGCACAACGGCGTGCTGCTGGATGTCAACCAGACCGTAGCGCTGGAACCCGGCGACCGGCTGCGTTTTGGAAAGACCAGTTTTACCTACTGCTGAGTTTTTGTGTCAACTAAAATATTTTAGATATGAGTAAACAATAAGCTTGCAATGCGGCAGGCTTATTGCTATAATGGCAGTATCACAGGAAGTTGTGGCAGTCCATGTCTCACATTGCCACAAAGCGGCGGATTATGATGTGAAAACAGGAGGTTATAAACGTATGGGACTTGACGCAAAAAATGCCATTGAACATGGCAGGACAGCACTTGGAATTGAGCTTGGCTCAACCAGAATCAAGGCAGTTCTGATCGATGAGAATCACGAAGTGCTCGCCACGGGAACGCACGATTGGGAGAATCAGCTGATCAACAACATCTGGACCTACAGCCTGGATACCATCTGGGAGGGACTTCAGGACTGTTATCAGGATCTGGCAAAGTCCGTGCAGGAGAAATACGATATACAGATCAGAACACTTGGCTCACTTGGATTCAGTGCCATGATGCATGGGTACATGGCGTTTGACAGGGACGGAAAACTTCTGGTTCCTTTTCGGACGTGGAGAAACACGATCACGCAGGAGGCGGGGGAAAAGCTCACTGCGCTTTTTGGCTATCACATACCACAGAGATGGAGTATCGCGCATTTATACCAGGCTGTTCTAAACGGCGAGGAGCATGTCGGAAACGTTGATTTCTTCACGACGCTGGCGGGTTATATTCACTGGCAGCTGAGCGGGGAGAAGGTGCTCGGGGTAGGGGAAGCGTCCGGCATGTTTCCCATAGACATTGACACTAAGGCGTTTAACAGGCGCATGATCGCGCAGTTTGACGAGCTTGTCGCGGACAAAGGCTTTTCGTGGAAGCTTGCCGATCTCATGCCCGGGGTACTTGTCGCAGGGGAACAGGCAGGTATATTGACAGAGGCTGGGGCAAGGCTGCTCGATCCGACAGGCGCGCTGCAGGCAGGCATCCCGATGTGCCCGCCGGAGGGGGACGCAGGTACTGGAATGGTTGCGACAAACAGTGTGGCAAAGCGCACAGGAAATATTTCGGCGGGGACTTCCGTGTTCGCCATGACAGTTCTCGAGAAGGACTTGTCACAATCCTACGGTGCGCTTGATCTTGTGACGACGCCGGACGGAAGCCTTGTTGCGATGGTTCACTGCAACAACTGTACGTCCGATCTGAATGCATGGGTAAATCTCTTTAGAGAATTTCAGGAGACGATGGGGCAGAGGACGGACAGGGATCAACTGTATGGAACGCTTTATCGAAAGGCGCTCGAGGGAGATGCGGACTGCGGCGGACTGCTCGCCTACGGATATTTTTCAGGCGAGCACGTGACCGGGTTTTCGGAGGGCAGGCCGCTCTTTGTGCGCATGCCGGACGCGAAGTTTAACCTTGCCAACTTCATGCGCGTCAACCTCTTTACAGCGCTCGGCGCGATCCGGATTGGCATGGATATTTTATTGAATCAGGAGCATGTGAAGCTCGACGAGCTTCTGGGACACGGCGGGCTGTTCCGCACAGAGGGAGTCGGGCAGAGGGTTGTGGCAGCGGCGCTCAACGTTCCGGTGTCTGTCATGAAGACAGCAAGCGAGGGAGGCGCGTGGGGGATTGCCGTGCTCGCAAACTATATGATGCGAAAGGGTGCGGACGAGGCGCTCAGCGATTACCTCAACGACAGGGTATTTTCCGGCGCGGAGTCCGTGTGCGTGGAGCCGGACGCGGGGGATGTGGCAGGCTTTGAGACCTTTATCGCGCGCTATAAGAAAGGGCTTGCGATCGAGCGGGCGGCGGTTGACAATCTGTAAAAAGATGCTGGCTGCCAGGGACAGATATCCCCGGCGGTCAGGGCAGGAGGAATTTGAGATGTTAGAGGAATTAAAGAAAAAAGTGTACGAAGCAAATATGGAGCTTCCCAGGTATGGGCTTGTCACCTTCACATGGGGCAATGTGAGTGCGGTCGACAGGGAGAGCGGCCTGTTTGTCATCAAGCCAAGCGGTGTTGACTACGAGCTGTTAAAGCCAGAGGACATGGTAGTCATGGACCTGAACGGAAGGAAAGTGGAGGGGAGGTACAATCCTTCCTCCGACACGCCGACCCATCTCGAACTGTACAGGGCATTTCCTGCGATCGGCGGCATTGCACATACCCACAGCACCTATGCGACAAGCTGGGCGCAGTCCGGGCGGTCGATTCCCTGTTACGGGACGACGCACGCGGACTATATGTATGGGGAGATTCCCTGCGCGCGCGCGCTCACGCAAAAGGAGGTCGACGACGGCTACGAGAAGAACACCGGATCACTTATTGTTGAGACCTTTCAAGATAGAGATGTCATGGCAGTTCCGGCAGTGCTCTGCAAGAACCATGGCCCGTTCGTGTGGGGAAGGGACGCAAAAGAGGCCGTGCACAATGCGGTGGTTCTTGAGGAAGTCGCGCGGATGGCCTTGTTCACCGAACAGCTCAACAGGGACGCGGAGCCGGCGCCACAGCACATCCAGGACAAGCATTACTACAGAAAGCACGGCGCAAATGCCTATTATGGCAACAAGATATAGCGGCCGCGCAAAAATATGTGATCTGCAGCGCAGTATTTTCTGGTTTATACGTTTACAAAAAAAGTATTTTATGATACTTTAATAAGGGCAAAAGGAATTTTGCGTATTTACAGGGAGCGGCACAGATGGAAGAGGACACTTTCATCTGGCGCGAAACAGTGGCGGGATAAACAAGAGAATATAAGTGGAGGATAAAAGAATGACAAATTTGGAGCTTCAGAAAATGGCGAATGAAGTTCGTAAGGGTATCATCACAGGCGTCCATGCGGCGAAGGCCGGGCATCCGGGCGGATCGCTGTCAGCGGCGGATATCTACACGTACCTTTATTTTGAGGAGATGAACATTGACCCGAAGGACCCGAAGAAAGCGGACAGGGATCGTTTTGTGCTCTCCAAGGGCCACACGGCGCCGGGGCTTTACGCGGCGCTGGCAAACCGCGGATATTTTCCGGTTGCGGATCTGGCGACGCTCAGAAAGCTCGGATCGTACCTGCAGGGGCATCCCTGTATGCAGCATGTGCCGGGCGTTGACATGTCGTCCGGTTCCCTGGGGCAGGGAATTTCGGTCGCGTGCGGCATGGCGCTCGGCGCGAAGATGTCCAATGCGGACTACCGCGTGTACACACTGCTCGGCGACGGCGAGATCGAGGAGGGCCAGGTCTGGGAGGCTTCCATGTTTGCAGGTCACAGAAAGCTGGACAATCTCTGCGTGATCGTGGACAACAACGGACTGCAGATTGACGGCAGGATTGAGGATGTATGTTCTCCGTATCCGATCGACAAGAAGTTTGAGGCGTTTAACTTCCATGTGATCAATCTCGACGATGCGCACGATTTTGACAAAATCCGCGCAGCGTTCAGGGAGGCGAGAGAGACAAAGGGGATGCCGACAGCGATTATCGCACACTCCCTCAAGGGCAAGGGCGTATCGTTCATGGAAGGAAATGTGGACTGGCACGGCAAGGCGCCAAACGATGAGGAGTGCGCGGTTGCCATGGCAGATTTAGAGAAGATCGCACAGCAGTTGGCGTAAGGGAAGGGAGAAAAAAATGGCAGATAGTAATACGAACAAAGTCGTTTCGAAAATTGCGACGAGAGAGAGCTACGGGAATGCCCTCGTTGAGATCGGAAAAGAAAATCCAGATCTGGTTGTGCTGGATGCGGACCTTGCCGCGGCGACCAAGACAGGCGTGTTTAAGAAGGCATTTCCGGAGAGACATATCGACTGTGGTATCGCGGAGTGCAACATGGCAGGCGTTGCGGCGGGACTCTCGCTTGCCGGCAAGATTCCGTTTATGAGCTCCTTTGCAATGTTTGCGGCCGGGCGTGCCTTCGAGCAGGTTCGAAACTCCATCGGCTATCCGCACTTAAATGTAAAGATCGGTGCGACACATGCGGGTATTACGGTAGGAGAGGACGGTGCTTCGCACCAGTGCAATGAGGATATTGCCCTGATGCGCACGATTCCGGGCATGGTTGTGATGTGCCCGGCGGATGATATCGAAGCAAAGGCAGCGGTGCGCGCGGCGGTGCAGTACGAAGGACCTGTGTATATCCGCTTTGGGCGCGCGGCAGTTCCCGTCATCAACGACAGGCCGGACTACAGGTTTGAGATTGGGAAAGGCACCGTTGTGAGAGAGGGCACGGACGTGACCATCGTGGCGACGGGTATCTGCGTGGACTTTGCACTTGGCGCAGCAGAGCTGCTTGCGGATGACGGCATCAGCGCGGAAGTCATCAACATCTGTACCATTAAGCCGCTCGACGAGGAGATTATCATCAACTCCGCAAAGAAGACAGGTAAGGTCGTCACGGCGGAGGAGCACTCTGTGATCGGCGGACTGGGCAGCGCGGTGTGTGACGCGCTCTGCAAGTCCTATCCGGCGCCCGTGTGCAAGATCGGTATGCAGGATGTGTTTGGCGAGTCCGGCTCCGCAGCGGCGCTGGTTGAGAAGTACAGGCTTGACGCGAAGGGCGTGTATGAGCAGGTCAGAGAATTTCTGGGCTGAGAGCATCCTTAGTACTCCATCCAGATTCTAATTTCTGACCGGATGGAGTGCCAGTTAAACGGCGGCAGGCATCCTGCGTGAATATGTGGATAAAAACGGTGGTTTGCTGCAGCTGAACCACCGTTTTTTACAGTGCGCCATGGGCGAAAGCTAACAGGTGTAGGTCCTGAACACATCCGGATGGTGCAAAGCGCATAGACGAACAGCAAGGATAAAGCAGCCTGCATTGTCAGAAAAATTGTCGAAAAGTGGTGTTGATAAGGCGTCGTTTTGTGATATAATGTGCGTTAGAATAACAATCAATGGGGAGGGCAGCCATAAATGGAACAGAAAAAGAAAGAAACAGCCAGAGTGTACAGCCAGCGGCAGATCGCGCCGGGAATCTATGATATGTGGATCGACACAACGCTTGCGCAGCAGGCGCGGCCGGGGCAGTTTATCAGCGTGTACACACAGGACAAGTCAGCGCTCCTGCCGCGGCCTATTAGCATCTGCGAGGCGGACACCACAAACGGCAGATTGCGCATTGTGTATCGCGTGGCAGGAAAGGGAACGGAAGAGTTTTCCAGCTACAGGGAGGGGCAGCGCATCGACATTCTCGGCACACTCGGAAATGGCTTCCCGCTGGAGGCGGCATCCGGGAAACGTGTGTTTCTGATGGGGGGCGGTATTGGGATTCCGCCGATGCTCGCGCTTGCCCAGGCAGTCACAGGTGCAGCGTCCGTCGACGTGATTGCCGGGTATCGGGACAGAGCGCTTTTTCTGGCGGAGGATCTCAGCAAATATGCGCCTGTGCATATCGCCACGGAGGATGGCAGTGTCGGAACAAAGGGCAATGTCATGAACGCCATCGAAGCAGAGAAGCTCGAGGCGGATGTGATCTACGCCTGCGGCCCGATGCCGATGCTTCGCGTCATCAGGGACTACGCCGCAAAGAAGGGCATACCGGCGTACATCTCGCTGGAGGAGCGGATGGCGTGCGGCGTCGGCGCCTGCCTTGGCTGTGTGGTAAAGACGCGCGCGGTGGATCATCACTCGCATGTGAAGAACGCGCGAATCTGCACAGACGGACCGGTGTATGCCGCGGAGGATGTGGATATATAGAACTGCGTTAATATATAGAAGCCGAATGTTGGCTCCGTGCCTGCGCGCACCTGGCACGGGCTTCAAAGCTGCATAAATGTGCGCGGAAGAGAGGAATTCATGTTGAATACAGAGATAACGATAGCGGGCGTCACCTTCAAAAACCCGGTAATGACAGCATCCGGAACATTTGGTTCCGGCATGGAATACAGTGAATTTGTCGATCTCAACTGTCTTGGAGCAGTCGTGACCAAGGGGGTTGCGAATGTGCCGTGGGAGGGGAATCCGACCCCGCGCGTGCAGGAGACCTACGGGGGTATGCTCAATGCGATCGGGCTGCAGAATCCTGGAATAGACGTGTTTATCGAGAGGGATATCCCCTTTCTGCGCCAGTACGACACGCGGATTATCGTCAATGTCTGCGGGCGATCGGTCTCGGACTATGTGGAGGTGGTGGAGAAGCTGTCGGATCAGCCCGTCGACATGCTCGAGATCAATGTGTCCTGCCCCAATGTCCAGCACGGCGGAATCGCCTTCGGACAGGACCCCGGATGCCTTTTTGACATCACAAAAGAAATCAGGGCAAAGGCAAAACAGCCGATTATCATGAAACTGTCGCCCAATGTCACGGACATTGCAGAGATGGCAAGAGCGGCGGAGGCGGCGGGAAGCGATGCGGTTTCGCTGATCAACACCATCACAGGGATGAAGATCGACATTCACAGGAGAACATTTGCTCTGGCAAACAGGACAGGCGGGCTGTCCGGACCTGCGATCAAACCTGTCGCGGTGCGCATGGTTTATCAGGTGGCAAACGCTGTAAAGATTCCGGTTATCGGCATGGGCGGCATCGCGAATGCGGAGGATGCAATTGAGTTCATGCTGGCTGGCGCCACGGGGATTGCGGTCGGCGCGATGAACTTTGTCAACCCGTACACGACGATCGAGATCGTGAAAGGCATTGAGGCGTATATGCGCCAGTATGATATCGGGAACCTTACTGAGCTTATCGGGGCGGTGCGATAGGGAAACCAGGGACGCACTCACCATTCTATACACTGCATCCGGCGCCCCTGTCTCGTGCTCTTTAGACTCTGCAGCTGGTCGCTTAGGGACTTGTAGTATTCATATCTGCTGATGCGAAGCTGCTCTCCGGTGGTGAGCAGCACATAGTCGCGGCTGTAGCCGGCGATGCAGCTGGCGTTGACAAGATAGGATTTGTGGATGCGCATAAACCTGCAGTTCTTCTGGCAAAGAAGCGCTTCCACCACGTCGAGTTTCTGGTAAAATGAGTCGCGGCGGTCTGAGGAGACGATGTGGGTGCGCCTTCCCTCGGAGGCAAAATACCGGATTTCTTTTACGGGAACCTGGATGTACTCCGGCCTGACATAGTAAGAGAAAGAATCCGGGTCATCAAGGACAGCCTCGTAGGCGAGGGCGGCATAGGTCTGCAGGTGTTTCCGGCTTTTGCCGGGCATGACATACAGCGGCTCTAACAGCACATCCTCTGCGGGCGCAATACAGTCCTGCGCCCTTGTGATAACCGAGATCAGTTTGTGGTTCTCCCGCTTGGCTTTCATGACGGTCCTGCGCAGCAGGCCGTCCTCCCGATCCATATCATAGAACAGAATATCAGGACAGCTGCGGGCGATGCACTGCTCAAGCTCGGGGGCATTGTGGCAGCACCTTGCGGCGATCGCGATCTCCCGCTGACGAAAATAGTTCAGCACTTCCTCTTTCACAAAATCTAATATTTCCTCGCACTCATAGCAAAAAACAAAATTGACCATATGTGTTGTCTCCTTGGCAAAAAATAGTTGCAGACGGTGCTGCAAGAGTATACTGGCGGTCGAAAAGGCTGAC
>CAMWOK010000039.1 GCA_947175845.1 uncultured Lachnospiraceae bacterium
CGTGTAGATCGCCTTGTGGGCCTTTGTGTACAGATCCTTAAAGTTCGACGTGAACGTGCTCTGCCCCACATATGGGATATGGTGTTCTGCCATGATCGCCGCAAGGTCCTTTCTGACCTGAACCTTTCCGGCAGACACACTTCCCGCAGGAGTCGTCGTCGTGTCTGCGTACTGCGGTGTCGCGGACGATCGCTGGGTTCCCGTGTTCATATACGCGCCGTTATCGTAGCACACATACACCATGTCATGCCCGCGCTCCATGGCCCCTGACAGGGACTGAAATCCGATATCGTATGTGCCTCCGTCGCCGCCGAACGTGATAAACTTGAAGTTATCCTTGATCTTTCCCTTTTTCTTAAGCACATGGTACGCTGTCTCCACGCCGGAGAGCGTGGCTCCTGCATTCTCAAATGCATTGTGGATATAGCTGTCCTCATAGGCGGTATAGGGATACATAAACGATGATACCTCAAGGCATCCCGTCGCATTTCCGATCACTGCCCTGTCGCCTTCCTCCAGCGCGCGCAGCACGGTGCGCACCGTGATCGTCCCGCCGCAGCCCGCGCACATTCTGTGTCCCGGGGCAAGGCGTTCTGGTTTGCTCATAACCTCTTTAAAATTGTACGTTGTCTTTTCCATGCTCTCCTAGACCTCCTCTGGCCGCGCGCTGCGCAGTCCTATGTACGCATACATGTCCGTCACCACATGCGTCTGTGCAATCGTTTCAAGCCGGTTATAGACCGCCTCGAAATCAGACACTGTGATATCCCTGCCGCCAAGACCGTAGAAATAATTCACCACCTCGACCGCACTGTGCGCCTGATACAGCGCTGCGCGCACCTCCGCGCCAAGCGGGCCGCCTGTGGCGGCAAACATCTCGCTCCTGTCTAAGATGGCCGCTGCCTTGACATTGGCGAGCGCTTTTGCGATCTCCTCCTCCGGGAATGGTCTGAAAACCCTGATTTTGATGAGTCCTGCTTTTTTGCCTGTCTTGCTTCTGATCGCATCGACTGCCGCCTTGCAGGTCCCCGCCGCAGAACCGATAATCACGATCGCATACTCTGCATCCTCCATCTGATATTCCTCAAAAAAGCCATACCTGCGGCCTGTCATCCGCTCGAACCGCTCAGCGACCTCGCGTATGACCTCCCGCGCATCGATCATCGCCTGGCGCTGCGCGCGCTTTGTCTCCATATAATAGTTGGACACCGCGTAAGGACCGACCGCCATTTTCTCCGCGGGATTGAGCAGATAGTGTTCCGGCTCATACGAACCGACAAACTGCTTTACCTTGTCATCCTCCACAAGCAAGATATTCTCCACGCCATGGCTCGTGATAAAACCGTCCTGACACACCATGACAGGCAGATGAACCCGCTCATGCTCCGCGATCGGAAATGCCTGTATAAAATTGTCGTACACCTCCTGGTTGGACTCCGCATAGATCTGTATCCATCCGGTCTACCGCGCACCCATGCTGGCCGAATGATCCGCATTGATGTTGATGGGGCCGGACAGCGCCCTGTTGACGAGCGCCAGCACGATCGGAAGCCGGTTGGAGGCAGCGACGTACAGTTCCTCCCACATCAGCGCCATACCGCACGAGGATGTCGCCGTGAGCGCACGCGCACCCGCCGCCGACGCGCCGATGGTAGCGCTCATGGCGCTGTGCTCGCTCTCGACAGGAATAAATTCCGTGTCGATCTCCCCGTTTGCAATATAGTTTGCCACATACTGCGGAATCTCTGTCGACGGCGTGATCGGAAAGGCCGGCATCACATCCGGATTTACCTGCCTGATGGCATATGCCACTGCCTCATTCCCTGATAAACGTTCTCTGACTGCCATTTATTTCCCCTCCCTCATACTGATCGCACCAAACGGGCAGACCTTTGCACAGATGCCGCAGCCCTTACAGTGGTCATAGTCGAAATCCACTCTCTTTCCTTCTGTGACCGGAATCGAAGAATCCGGGCAGACCGGCGTGCACAGCAGACACTGCTTGCACTTTTCCCGACTCCACTCAGGCGTCGCTGTTCTCCACTCGCCTGTGCAGAAATCCTTTGACGTAGCCGCCTCAAAGATCTTGTTGCCCTCGGTTATATCCTGCCAGGGGCTCTGTTCGTTGATCCTGTCATATATTTTTTCGTTTGCCATCTCGTCTCTCTCCTCATCCCAAAGCTTATTTCGCCTGCTCAAATGCCAGCTCCAGAGCCATCATATTTCCCTCGATCACCTCCGGCTTCTTCGCAAATTTGTGCTGAAAAGAAGCCTTCATCTCCATAAGAAATTCCTCGCGCCCCATAACGTTTGACACCGCCACTGTGGCGGCGAGCATGGGCGAGTTCGGATAATTTTTGCCGAGTGCCCTGATGGAGATCTCCCTTGCATCCACCGTGTAGACCGCCCCCTGATACCCGTGCAGATGTGCCGCAATCTCCTCCCTGCTGCGCGTGGAGTTGACGATGACCGCACCGTCCGCACGCAGTCCCTTCGTGACATCAATGCTCTCGAGCAGGCTCTCGTCCACCACGACCACATAGTCGGGCTCATAGATATTGGAATGTACTGTGATGGGCCTGGTGCTGATCCGGTTGTACGCCGTGATGGGCGCCCCCATCCGCTCCGGCCCGTACTCCGGGAAACCCTGCACATATTTCCCCGTCTTAAACGCCACATCGGCCAGCAGCAGCGCCGCAGTCTTTGCCCCCTGCCCGCCGCGCCCATGCCATCTGATCTCTACTGTATCTTTCACTTTGCCATCAATCCCTTCTATAATAAAATATATCTGTCAATATGATATCTGCCAAATCCAAGGAGCCTCACCTCCCCACCGCCAAGCTTTCTACAGCGCCTGAGATCCACTGGTTGTCACGCGAAATTAGATATCGCCAGCGCTCAACAGGTCATTGTTCTCCAGCTCCATAAGCTCATACGGCGGAATCATGATGCCGTTCACCAGCGTATGGTTTACACGCTTCAGATCCTGCGCCCGAAACAAAAAGGAGATCTGCCGCTCTCAGGATTCTGATGGAATCCAAAACATTTTCAAAAATATGTAAGTTTGCCGCACTGCTGCTCTCCATACACTGAATCGTGACAATCAGCTCCCTGCCCTGATAGCTTCCGAGCAGAAATATATTGAAAAAACAGTATCCGGCCATGTGGGAGCGGTAGCGTATCTCCCCATATGTCCTCCTGTTAATCACGCGCCTAGAAATTCCGCTGCAGTCAAAATGGCTGATCTCCCTGCAAAAATTCATGTAATATCTGTTTAATCTGCTGTTCAGATTCTGCTCCGTCAGATCTGCACCGCCTCTCGTGACGTTAATCACAGTCCGTTTATCCTTTGAGAGCCAGCTGTTCTGCGATGGCACAAAGGAATCCGCAGGTCTGATATCGGACGGGATCATGATTTCCACCCCGTCATTGTAAAGACGATATTTCCTGTAAAGCATCTCACAACCCCTATACATAAGTAAACGCTGTCACAGAACGGTGACAGCGTTTACTCTACTCCTGCAATTTACTCTTCAACACTGTAGTTTGGCGCCTCTTTTGTGATATGGATATCGTGCGGATGGCTCTCGCGGAGCGCAGCGGCAGAAATCTTCACAAACTTGCCGTTGTTTTTCAGCTCCTCGATCGTCTGTGTCCCGCAATATCCCATGCCGGAGCGCAGACCGCCCATCAATTGAAATACAGTGTCCTCCACATTCCCCTTGTAGGCAACCCGTCCCTCAACGCCCTCGGGAACAAGCTTCTTGGCGTCGGACTGGAAGTAGCGGTCCTTGCTTCCGTTCTCCATGGCTGCTATGGAACCCATGCCGCGGTACACCTTGTATTTTCTTCCCTGGAACAGCTCAAACGTGCCGGGGCTCTCCTCGCACCCTGCAAAGATGCTTCCCATCATGCAGACGTTTCCGCCCGCGGCGATCGCCTTGGTCATATCGCCGGAATACTTGATGCCGCCGTCCGCAATAATCGGAATACCGTACTCCTTCGCCACCGCGTAGGAATCCATGATCGCTGTGATCTGCGGCACGCCGATGCCCGCAACGATGCGCGTCGTACAGATAGAGCCTGGTCCGATGCCCACCTTGACCGCGTCCGCGCCCGCCTCGATCAGCGCCCGCGTGCCGTCGCCTGTGGCGACATTGCCCGCGATCACCTGCAAGTCGGGATAGCGCTCCTTGATCATTTTGAGGCAGCGCAGCACATTCTCGGAATGTCCGTGTGCGCTGTCGAGCACGATCACATCCACCTTTGCCTCAACAAGCGCCTCCACGCGCTCGAGCACGTTGGCGGTGATGCCCACGCCCGCGCCGCACAGCAGCCGTCCCTGCTCATCCTTTGCGGCGAGCGGATACTTGATCGTCTTCTCGATATCCTTGATGGTGATGAGTCCCTTCAGATTGTACTTGTCATCCACGATAGGAAGCTTCTCTTTTCTGGCATCCGCGAGAACTTTCTTCGCCTCCTCGAGCGTGATGCCCTCCTTTGCTGTGATCAGCCCCTCCGAAGTCATGGACTCCTTGATTTTTTTGGAGTAGTCCGTCTCAAATTTCAGATCGCGGTTGGTGATGATGCCGACGAGCTTTCTGCCCTCCGTGATGGGCACGCCGGATATCCGAAACTTTGCCATCAGCGCGTCTGCATCCCCCAGGGTATGTTCGGGAGTCAGTGAAAATGGATCGGTGATGACACCATTTTCAGAACGTTTCACCTTGTCTACCTCTTCCGCCTGGGCTTCGATGGACATATTTTTGTGAATGATGCCGATACCGCCCTGTCTTGCCATGGCAATTGCCATTCTGTGTTCTGTAACAGTGTCCATTCCTGCACTCATCATAGGAATGTTAAGCTTAATTTTCCTGGTCAACCATGTGGTTAAGTCAACCTCATTGGGTATTACCTGTGAATAGCTTGGTACCAAAAGTACGTCATCAAATGTAATGCCCTCGCCGATTATCTGACCCATTTCTCTTCCTCCTGTAAAAAATATTTTTACAATTATACTAAAGCCGCAACGGCTTGTCAAGCATTTAATCCATAAAAACTTTTCTCGGTGCAATTCCCTTGATTGTCTTTGCAAAATCCTCTGTGAAGTTCATCAGAAACCGCTGGTTTCCCTCGTAAAATACCCAGTAGAGCTTCTGGTCCGGAAGGTCGTGGCCCGCGCTGAGGTCGGTCACTTTGGTCTGACGGTTTCTGTAGGAATCGAGCTGGTGTGACTTCTCCGGCGCCATGATCTCAATCTTGTCCACAGCGAGTGTCACAAGCTTCTTTCTCCGCGTCTTTGCCATAATCTTGTCCACAGATATCTCCTTGTCCAGATACAGGTACTCAAACTCGATATCCGTCCACTGAAGCACAAAATAGTCGAGCGCGCCAAACGCGATCACCATGATAAAAATAACGACATTAGCCGTCGCCAGCATCAGCAGCGCGAGCAGCACCGTGACGGTGATACACGCTCCCCTGATGAGCGTTTCCTTAAATCCTTTGTCCCTCTTCACCAACAGTTCCTTGTAGCTTTCGTTCATAATGTCATTCCTTCCTTAATTTTTATTATCAATATATCTTATATGATAGACTAATTCAATGCAATATTCAAGGTTTAGAAAAAATTTATAGTCTGTCGGTTGACATCTGCCGGCATTTCCATATATCATATCTTTTATATATCCAACCAAATCGACCAACGGAGGTACTACCATGGAAGTTTACAATAAAAACCGTGACAACAACAACTCGCTGCAAGATGAGATCCGGGAGCAGAACGCCAAGCTCAAAGATGCACCGCTTCGGGACAAGCTCGCGTACTATAAGGAGTATTACCTGAAGACGACCGTCATTACCCTCGTTGCGGCCGGCTTTATTCTCTATCTTGTATACACTGTGCTGACCGCTCCAAAGGACACGGCGTTTGCCGCATTTTTCTTCAATGACACCGGGGACTCCTCCAGCACGGAGCTGATTGACAGCTTTGTGGAGTACATGAATATCGACACCAGCGAGCACAACGCGTACATTGACGCGTCCATGAACTACTATCTCGAGGCCGCCACCACCGACATGTACCTGGCACTGCAGAAATCCATGGCAGTCATCGCGTCCGGCGAACTTGATGTGATTGTGGGGGACGCCGCGGCGGTCGACTACTTTGCAAAGGGCGACTGCTTCCACGACATCACAACGGTCCTTCCAGCGGATCTGCTCGCCCAGTTTGAGGACAGGCTCTACTACACAAAGTGCGGCGAGGAGGAAGTGCTGCTGCCTGTGGGCATCTACGTGACCGACGCGCCGAAGCTGAACCAGTATTCCTACTATGTCAACAAGGAACCGATCCTTGGATTCATAACAAACTCAAACAGTCTCGACAATGCAGTCGAATTTTTGCGGTATCTCTATATGGAATAAAAATGATGGAATAAAAAATGTGCGCCCGCGGCGCACATTTTTTTACATCCAGATCAGTTTCTTCCACTGCTCAATCTGCTCCTCCGTCATAAACCCGTTGGAAGTCCCCACAAACCCAATCTTGTACGAGGCAAACAGGAGGGCGTTCTTAATCGCCTCCTTCGCGTCCTTCGTCTTGACATAGTAGTGCAAAAAGGACGAGAACAGGGCATTTCCGGCGCCGATTGTATTCACAATCTCATTTGTCTTGACCGGTTTGTACTCGAGCAGGCTGTTGTCCTCCTTAATGTAAAGTATGACGCCCTTGTCACCGATCCCCATGATGATAATCTCAGGGTCATACTTCTCCCGGCACTCCTGGATGCAGTCATAATGTTCATTCTCAAGGTCGTCGTCACTGATGTAGAGAATGTCCGCCGCCTTCAAGAAATCTTCCTTGTTTGCGATCTTCTCCGCCCGCATACTGCGCACGTTGACCGCGATGGGCTTGTGATACTGCCTGGCAAGCCCGATGAGCGGCCGGCAGAAATTACAGTTGGACATCAGCACCATATCCTTATCCTGTATCTGACGCTCCATTAGCTCGAGATCGTACTCCACATGCCTGATGTCCTTGACATCCTCAAACGTCTGCTTTTTCCCTCTGCAGTAGAGAATCACCGAGGTCGGCATCCCGTCGAGCATGGGCAGCACATAGTCCATGCCAAGATCCACGTCGTACGTCGCCAGATACGTCTCTATCTGGTGCTTGGACATGCTCCGCGACACCATACTCATAAAGTCCACTTCATTTCCGAGCCAGCGAAGCGCCATCGCCTCGTTGAAGCCCGCCCCGCCGATACCGCTGTTGACCACATCCGGTATGCTCTCAAACTGCTTATATGGAACCGGCAGCGCCTCCACTTTCACAATCGTCTCCATCTGAACAAAACCTGCTACCATGAATTTACTCATATGCATTCCTCCCTTTTCACATAAAACCACTCATCCCGTCCATCCTGTGCAAGTTGCCGCCTATGCGCAAAAACTATGTTCTTATATTCATATTAACACATTTTTTGATAATGATATATATTTTTGTGAAAACTTTTGAAAATTATTTGTGAAATATGTTAAAATAATCGTATGCACATATATTTCGAGAAAAGGAGAACATATATCATGAAAGAACAGCTTTACACCATTCCCTTAAACGACGCCTTCGCCGCGAACGACGAATGCCCCTTCTGCTTCATCGAACAGAAGTTAGAACAGGATCTGCTTGACTTTGTGCTCGGCTCCGGCTCCTCGTACATGGAGAGCGATATCCGCGATCTGACGGACAAGGAGGGATTTTGCAGATATCACTTCCTGAAAATGTACCAGTACGGCAACACGCTTGGAAACGCTTGGATTCTGAAAACTCATCTCAAAAAAATCAATGACGAGTTCTCCGGAGAAGTCAAAAAGTTTAAGCCGGCGAAGCTTTCCTTCGTGGACCGCCTGAAACGCACAAAAGAAGTAAACAACACAATGACCGCATGGACGCTCGAAAAACAGCGCTCCTGCTATTTCTGCCGCCAGTACGAGGACACCTACGCGCGCTACCTTGACACTTTTTTCTACATGTACAAAAAAGATGCCGATTTCATAAATAAGCTCAAAAACTGCAAGGGATTCTGCCTTGTCCACTTCGGCGACCTGTGCCAGAGCGCTGTGGAAAAGCTCAACCAGAAACAGAGTGATGAATTTTTTGCCACTGTATTTCCCCTGATGGAGGCAAACTTGGATCGTATCAGCGAGGATGTCAGCTGGATGGTCGAGAAATTTGACTATCGAAATGCAGATGCGGACTGGAAAAACTCGAAGGATGCCATCCAGCGCGCCATGCAGAAACTCGAAGGCGGCTATCCGGCCGCCCCGGTGTACCAGCAGAAAAAATAGCAGAAAACGCCCAATCGGCAGGCACTCGTTTCAGGAGAGGCTCAGGGTCATATCCCGGACCAGATCGATGTATGCCCTGAGCTCCCTGAATATGGCCTCCGAGTCAGCAGACTGAGCCGTCTTCTCGCGTATAATGCTGCTCACGCAGTAGTCCATCATCCGTCTGATGCGCTCGCGCCTTGCTTTGTCAGAGACATTTTCAATCTCCGCCGACTTCAGGATACCGCTGATGCGCTCCTCATAGATTCGGCGCGCCTCCGCTGTCTTCGCGACCGGAGCCTGCTCTGTCTCACGCGCCGCCTCCTCCAGAAAGATTGTGAGATATGGATAATTTTTTCCGACTTTTGTCTTGGTCAGTGCGACCTGTCTCATCAGCTCAAAATAATCTTTCTCATTTTCATTCACAATGGTGGAAAGTTCGAGCAGCATATACTTGACACAATAATCGTACACAAACACATAGATGCCTTCCTTGGAGCCAAAGTAATGAAACCACAGCCCTTTGCTGACACCGACTGTCTTTACCATGTCATCCGTGCTGGCGTGCCTGTATCCATTCTTGGCAAAGACTTCTATCGCACCGTTAATCATGCGGTCCTGTTTCTCTCTCGCCAGGTCAAAAAATTTTTCGTTCATTCGTACCTCCTTGTGCGTGCACTCCTCAGACGGCCCGCACCTGTTATATAGATAGTAACATAATTTTACAGACTAATCAATAACGCGCACGGATATCCTATTATAAGAATTTTCACATAATCTCTTTTCATTTCCATAAAATAGTATTAAAATAGATCTATATACCAAAACAACTGCAACAGGAAAGGAGAACCACAATGGCTAAGAAATTTGGCAAACTTGTTTTATTCAGTGCCCTCGCCGGTGCTGCAGCTGCCGGAACCTACTATTATCTTCGCAATAAAGCAGACCGCCCTGAGGAGGATATCGACGACTTTGATGACTTTGACGATTTTGACGAGGATCTCGACGAGGAGGATTTCCCTGGCGATTCCGCAAACGCCACAGGCAGCAAGGGCCGTTCCTATGTTCCTATCGATATAGACAACGCCAAGGAGAAAATCGGCGAGAAAGTGATTGAGACGCTCGACAAGACCAAGGAAAAGATTGAGCAGTTCAATGTGTCTGAGAAGATTGACAAGGCAAAGGAATTTATCGGCGAGATGACAGCGCCCGCTGTCGAGCCTGTGTACACGCAGGTGGATATGTCCGCCGTGCCCACGGCCGACAGCAGCGTCTCTGCCACCTACACAGAGGCGGAAGACACAGCGAACACAACAGAGAAGTTTTTTGACGACTCGGAGCCGGAAGATTAAGTTCCTTTCTTAGATGTTTGTCACAACTCTGACGCGGGTGCAGGAACGCGCTCTAGGACAGAATAAGGGAAAGCCGCCGCAGGCGCTTTCCCCTATTTTTTTCAGTCATATCAGCATAAGTACGCCGCCAGCTCCGCCACCTTCGTAAAGTACACGTCGCTGTTCTTCATCATAAAATCCCTGATTTCCGGAATATCGTTTGCCCAGCCTGCCCCGACGAAGGGCACTCCGTAGGATTTGGCCATGTCATGACCGGGCTTTGCGTCATCCACCATCACCATCTCCTCCGGTCTCAGGCCGTACGTGCGAGATATGACCTCGAGCGCGTATGTGTCCGGCTTTCTCTGCTCCGGCGGATACTCCCAGCCAAAAATCATGTCCGGCATCGGGAGCTGGTTTGCCTCGTAGTCTCTCCTGATATTGAAATCATAGGAGTGTGATACCACGCACACAATGCCGCCCTGCGCTTTCTGGCGCGCAAGGATTTCTCTCATGCCGTCATATGCCTTCGCGGTGTGGCCTGACACATAACTTTTCCAGCACTCGACCTCGCGCTCAAGCTCCTCGTCCGTCATGCCGAGCTTCCCGACACAATACGGGATAAAACCGGGGTCAAAATTCTCGCGGAAATAATCGTCGAGCGAGATGGTCACCCCCGGTCTCAATATCTTAAGCGCCTCGAGAAATGCCGGGTGATGGATGGTCGCAGTGCTGTTCACCACCGTGTCATCATGATCTAATATCAGACATTTATACCTCATGCAATCCCTTTTCCCTTCCTGTAAAATTTCCTATTTCGGCAGCACAAAAGAACTCTTGAGGGACACAATCCTGTTGAACACCAGTGCGTCCGGTTTCGAATCCCTGGCGTCGACATTGAAGAAGCCCTGTCTCACAAACTGAAAACTGTCATACGGCTTTACGTCCCTGAGCGCCGGCTCGACATAGCACTCTTTGAGTACCGTGAGGGAGTTGGGGTTCAGGTTCAGCGAACCATCCTCGTTGTACACGCCCTTCTCCTCGTCTATCAGGTTCTCATACAGGCGGACTTCCGCCTTCACCGCGTGCGGCGCCGGAACCCAGTGAATGGTTCCCTTGACCTTTCTGCCCGCAAATCCGCTGCCCTGTTTCGTCTCCGGATCGTACGTGCAGTGCACGACAGTCACTCTGCCGTTCTCATCCTTCTCGAAGCTTACGCACTTCACAAAGTAAGCGCTCATCAGGCGCACCTCATTGCCCGGAAACAGGCGGAAATACTTCTTAGGCGGCTCCTCCATAAAGTCATCCCTGTCAATGTAAAGTTCCCTGCAAAACGGAACCTGCCTCGAACCAAGGGACTCATTTTCCAGATTGTTAGGCACTTCGAGGTACTCCACCTCCCCCTCGGGATAGTTGTCTATCACCAGCTTCACGGGGTCGAGCGCCGCCATCATGCGCGGTTTCTTGAGTTTCAAGTCCTCGCGGATACAGTACTCGAGCATGGCATAGTCCGTCGAGGAGTTCGCCTTGCTCACGCCGCACAGCTCCACAAACTTCTGGATCGACTCCGGCGTAAAACCGCGCCGCTTGAGCGCCGCGATAGAGACAAGGCGCGGGTCATCCCAGCCGTCCACAATGCCCTCCTGCACAAGCTTCTTGATATAGCGCTTTCCTGTCACCACATTGGTCAGATACAGCTTTGCCTGCTCAATCTGCCTCGGCGGATGCGGGTACTCCAGCTCCCGCACCACCCAGTCGTAGAGCGGCCTGTGATCCTCGAACTCGAGCGTGCAGATAGAGTGCGTGATCCCCTCAATTGCATCCTCGATCGGGTGCGCAAAATCGTACATCGGATAGATACACCACTTGTCGCCCGTGTTGTGGTGCGTCATGTGCGCCACGCGGTAGAGCACCGGATCTCTCATGTTGAGGTTGGGCGAAGTGATGTCAATGCGCGCGCGGAGCACCTTCTCGCCGTCCGCATATTTTCCGTTCTTCATCTCCTCAAAGAGCTGCAGATTCTCCTCGACAGAGCGGCTGCTCGACGGGTCCTCTTTTCCCGGCTCCGTAAACGTTCCCCGATACTCCTTAATCTGATCCGCCGTCAGGTCGGACACGTACGCCTTCCCTTTCTGAATCAGTTTCACCGCGCACTGGTACATCTCGTCAAAATAGTCGGAGGCGAAGAACAGCCTGTCCTCCCAGTCCGCGCCGAGCCACTCGACATCCGCCTTGATGGACTCCACAAACTCGATGTCCTCCTTGGTCGGATTCGTGTCGTCAAAGCGCATGTTGAACTTGCCGCCGTACTCTTTTGCAATCCCGTAATTCACAAGGATAGCCTTGGCGTGCCCGATGTGCAGATAGCCGTTCGGTTCCGGCGGGAAGCGCGTGTGCACAGCATCGTACACTCCCTCCGCCAAATCCCTGTCAATCAGCTGCTCGATAAAGTTTCTCGAAACGACTTCCCGCTCCTGCGCGGAAGCTTCCGCTGTATTTTTTTCTGTGTCACTCATTCTCTCATCCTCCATTTTGTCAGCACCTGTAACGCTGCGCTGCAGCACAAATTTTTGCGGCGCACTCAAATATCTTTAATTGTAATAAATTGTTGTGGATTTGTAAAGAATTTCTAAAAAATTTCAGTACCGCACCTCCACCAGACACAGCCCCTTTGCCGGAACGAGCGCCCCCGACTGGTCTCTTGCGGCATCTTTGTCAAAGAGCGATTTCACGGACGCCGCGCTGCGCTGCCCAAGCCCGACCTCAATCAGCGTACCGGTGAGTATCCGCACCATATGGTACAAAAACCCGTCACCGCTGTAAGTGAGGACTATCTCGCTGCCATCCCTGTCAACCGCAATCGCATCGATCGTGCGCACCGTCGACTTTTTACTCTTTTTGTTGGAAGTGAACGCCTTAAAGTCATGTTTTCCAACCAGACACGCCGCTGCAGTCCGCATTGCATCCAGATCGAGCGGTTCTGGCACCTCATACACATATCTGCGCGCAAAAACACAGGGAAGCTTCGCATTCCAGATGCGGTAGCGGTAGGTCTTTCCCCGCGCGTTGAGTCTGCTGTGAAAGCGCTCCGGCACCTCCTGTATCGCAATGACGCCGATGTCCTCCGGCAGATACTGGTTCAGATACGCCATCACTTCCGCCGCTGTCTGGTCTGTGTCTATCTTAAAGTTTGCGGTCTGTCCAAGCGCGTGCACGCCCGCGTCCGTGCGCCCGGCGCCGTCCACCTGCACGAAGTCCCGCCCCGTCATTTTCGCGAGGATCGCCTCGAGTTTTCCCTGAATGGTATTCCCTGTCGAATCCTGGCGCTGCCAGCCCTGATAGCGCGTTCCTTCATACTGTATCGTTATCTTAAAATTTCTCATTTTCCTCACTCTCTGCCTGCTGTCCTTCCTCTTCGTCCAGCTTTCGAATCTCCTCCGCATCCAGCTGCCGGAACTGGTTGATGTTGCGCACCAGCAGCCGCACACTGTACTTTGGCGTGTCAAAGAAGCCCGCCTCATTCATGTTGACCACGATAATGCCAATCGGCACCGCCACCAGCATACCGCCCACCCCTGCAAGCTTGTATCCGACAAAAAGAAGAAACAGTGTGGGAATCGGCTCCATGCCAATCGAATCCCCCATAATCTTAGGCTGGATCAGCTGGCGGAACAGCTGCCCGACGCCCCATATGACCAGGAATCCAAACGCCCGCAGATAATTCCCGCCAATCACGTTCACAACCGCCCACGGAACCAACACAATACCTGTCCCAAAAAACGGCAGAAAATCCAGAAATGCCATGAGCAGCGCAATCAGGATGCTGTAGCGCACCCGCAGCACCGTGAGACCTATCAGCAGCAGCATATACATCCAGATCTCGATGCGAAACTGCGCCTTAAAATACCCTCCGACCGCCTGTCTCAGGCTTGAGGCAAACACGTCATACTTGTGCGTGATGTTCTCGGGCAGCACCTTGTTGAGAAAGTTTGCGACCCACTCGCGGTCCGCGATGAAAAAATAGGCGGACAGCATACACATGATAATCGAGATAATGACGCCGGCGATGTTGCCGACCATGCTGCCCATCCCCTCAAAAGTGCTCAAATCAAAGCTCTTTGGCAGATCCGTTATCATCTCTCCAATAATGTTTCCCAGATTATTCAGCGTGTCTGCAAGTTTTGGCAGCCGCACGCCGACGTACCCGTCGATCCATACGCCAAACGCGTCAAAATCGCGTTTCACCGCCTCCCACATTGTGGGAATTTCCTCGACAAAACCGGAAATCTGCCGCCAGAGCAGCACGCCCAGGCCATAGCCCAGGCCGCTCACCGCGGCAATCGCACACACGATGACAACGACAGTCCCCGCCTTTCTCCGGATCTTGAGCTTCCGCTCGAGAAACACCACGAGCGGGTTCGCAACGCACGATATCACCCAGCCAATCACAAACGGCATAAAAAACAGAACCAGCCTTGGCACCAGAAATATGCACAGCAGTAAAATAACGAGTGATATTAAAATATTGACGATCAGTTTCAGGTTTTCCCTTCCCAGACGTCTTTCTTCCATAACTCATTCCTCCCCTTCCGGCTGGGTAGTCAGGCCGTCAATGAGCGCATAAATCTCATCCCTGCCCTGCTTCGTCTGCGCCGAGAACGGGATCACAACTGTATCCTTATCCACATCAAGCCCCTGCTTGACTGCCTTAATGTGTTTTTGCAGCTGGCTGCGGTTGATCTTGTCCGCCTTGGTCGCTATGATAATCGGATGAAATCCGTTCGCAAGAATCCAGTCATACATGATCTTGTCGTTTGCCGACGGGTCGTGTCGGATGTCTATCAGCAAAAATACGGCCTTGAGTACCCTCGACTGCGCAAGGTATCGCTCGATCATCTTCCCCCACTTCTCTTTTTCCTGCTGGCTCACCTTCGCGTAGCCGTAGCCTGGCAGATCGACGAAGTAGAGCGCATCATTGATATTGTAGAAGTTGATCGTCTGTGTCTTTCCGGGCTGCGAGCTGGTGCGCGCCAGCGACTTGCGGTTCATCAGGGCGTTGATCAGCGAGGATTTACCGACATTGCTCTTGCCGGCAAACGCAATCTCCGGCATCTGATTCTGCGGCACCTTGCTCGTCACACCGATAACCGTTTCCAAACTTACATTTTTTATCACCATCTGTCATTTCTCCTGCCCACTGTTTCCAGTCTTTGTCTTCGCCCCGCTTCGCGCGCTCTTAATCTGAACCGCGCGCGCAAAGGCGAGCGGTATCACCTCGTCCATAGCACTCACAAAATAGATCTCCATGCCCGACTTAATCTCACCGGAAATCTCCGCCACATCCTTTTCATTCTCCTTTGGCACCAGCACGGTTGTGATGCCCGCCGTCTTTGCCGCCAGCAGCTTTTCCTTGAGCCCGCCTATCGGAA
>CAMWOK010000040.1 GCA_947175845.1 uncultured Lachnospiraceae bacterium
ATGAGGTGGATGAGTTATCAGATACAGTGAGAGGAGAGGGTGGATTTGGAAGTACAGGAAGGTAGCCTAGTGTATTCTTACTATTCAAAGAAATAATATGTGGAGGGAGAATAAAAACGAATACAAATACCGATGATTTATTGAAATTTGCTATTGATAATGGTATGATTGATATGTCATATGTACAAAAGCAAATTGAAATGAAAAAAAGAGAAGAAATATTGAGTAAACATCCATACAAAATATGGAAAGGCAAAGATAATAAGTGGTATACTTATCTGCCAAATAAAGAAAATGGGAGGATATTGAAAAAAAAGATATCACGAGAAGCTATAGAAAATGATGTGATTAAATATTGGGAAAGTGAATTAGAAGATCCCACAATAACAGAAGTGTTTGAGGAATGGAATGATAGGCGACTCGAATTAAAACAAATATCCAATGCAACACATTTAAGAAACACTCAAATTTTTAATAGACATTATAGTGAATTTGGCAATAGACGTATTAAATCGTTGGGTATTAATGAGTTTGAAGAGTTTTTAGAAGAACAGATTCCATCTCATAATCTGACTGCAAAGGCATTTTCAAATTTAAAAACAGTTACCAAAGGATTTTTAAAAAGAGCGAAAAAAAGAAAATTAATATCATTTAATGTAGAAGAAATATTTAAAGATATTGATATTTCAGAAATAAATTTTAGGAAAGTGATTAAGGAAGATTATGAAGAGGTATTTAGTGAAGAAGAAATTCCAATTATTATTAATTATCTCAGAGACAACCCGGATATGATGAATCTTGGAATTCTACTTATGTTTATGACAGGAATCAGAGTTGGAGAAATGGTGGGACTAAAGCATGATGATTTTGAAGGAAATATTTTTAAAATCCGAAGGACAGAAACAAGATTTAAAAATGAAACTGGAGAATATATTCGTACAATAAAAGAATTCCCGAAATCGCAGGCAGGAGTACGAACAGCGATTATTCCAAGAGATTATGAGTGGTTATCAAGATCAATCAAACTACAAAATCCATTTTGTGAATATATATTTGTGAAAAATGGAGAAAGAATATCGACACAGGCGGTGAGGGCACGCCTGTGGAGAATATGTAAAAAACTTGGAATTTACAACAAGTCTCCACATAAAATAAGAAAAACATATGGTTCAATATTGCTTGATAATCATATAGATAATAAAGTAATAATAGACCAAATGGGACATACAGATATTTTATGTACGGAAGAACATTATCATCGAAATCGAAAAAGTATTGATGTAAAAAGTCAACTTATAAGTTCAATCCCAGAATTTCAAACTGCAAAATAATAGAACATATGTCTGATTACCTTTTTGATTACCTTTTGATTACTCAGTGCTGAAAACCCTTGAAAAAATGGGAACAAAAAAAGCAGGATACGGGAGTCGAACCCGCCTCCTCGGCTTGGGAAGCCGATGTACTACCGATGTACTAATCCTGCACAGCAATAATAGTATAACACCAGAACATAGAATTTTTCAACCCCATAAATCTAAAAAAAGTATAAAATATTATCCAAACTACAAAACAAACGAATTCGTGTGTTTTTTGACTGTACTTTTTGGGCAAATCAGTCTATACTATAGTATATGACGAAAAAGGATGTGAAGGCAGATGGCGGAGAAGAGACAAGAGAGAGAAATAGCTTTTGCAGAGACTTGCGATGAGCCTGTGAAGAAGATTATCGAGAAGGCATTTTTGAAACACGGCGTGTCTTATCTGATTAAGGTGGACAAAGTGCGGGAGCGGAAGAAGGGGCGTTTTGAGTCCAGAATGAAGTATTGCTTCTATATTAACAGGCTGCAGACAGAGGAGGCAAAGGCAGCGCTGGTGGAACAAACTCTGGATGAGAACAGTGTTCATTATCTGTTGTAGTACATAGGAGAGAAGTGTCACCCCGCGTGATGCTTTTTTGTCTTTTGGGACCGGAGGCAGCCAACAACGGAATCTGTTATCGAAAAGTAAAGGAGACGAAAATTATGATGGATTTTTCAGCAATCATGAAATTTAAGGGAGCATGGGATACATTTACCAAAAATCATCCGAAATTTATGCCGTTTTTGCAGGCAGTGGGGCGCGAGGCAGTCGCTGACGGCACGATCATCGAGGTGAAAGTGACCAGTCCGGATGGCAGGGAGTACAACACCAACATGAAGATCACACAGAGTGATCTTGACCTGTTTGCACAATTGAAGGGTATGATGTAAGGATTTCTTCTGCAAAATAAATAAAGATGCATGTGCGCGCGAACGAAGCGGATATATTTCTTGAAGCACAGGATCGGTTGTGTTATAATAAAACGATTATGCGAAAGAAAGTACAGGTGATATCATGAAGGCATTTTTAATCTTGGAGGACGGCACTGTGTTTGAGGGATCGCACATCGGTGCCGAGCGGGAAGTTATCAGCGAGATCGTGTTCAACACTTCCATGGCAGGGTATCTCGAAGTGCTCACAGACCCGTCCTACGCGGGGCAGGCGGTGTGCATGACGTACCCGCTGATCGGAAATTACGGCGTGTGCAGGGATGATCTGGAATCCGCAGGACCGTGGCCGGACGGGTTGATTGTCAGGGAGCTGTCGAGGAATTTCAGCAATTTCAGGGCGGACTGCTCGATACAGCAGTTTCTTGAGGAACATGGCGTGCCGGGCATTGCGGGCATTGACACCAGGGCGCTCACAAAGCTTTTGCGCAAGAAGGGCACAATGAACGGCATGATAACGACGAACGCACACTTCAATCTCGCCGCGGTACTGCCCGGATTAAAGGCCTACACGACCGGCAAAGTGGTTGAGAAAGCAACCTGCAGCGAGCGCTATGTGTTAAAGGGTTCCAGGGATTTGGCTGAGAATGGCGCGCTCTCCGGCAGTGCAAAGTTTGCTGCCGCGGACTACGAGGCGGGAAAACGGGAGATGCGGCCTTCACTTGTCAGGACTTTGAATGGCGCGGGCAGGCGCGTGGCGCTCATGGACTTTGGCGCCAAGGGAAATATCGCCCGATCGCTCCAGATGCGCGGCTGCGATGTCACCGTCTACCCGGCGTTGACGCCGGCTGAGGAGATTATCGCGTCGAACCCCGACGGCATCATGCTCTCGAATGGGCCGGGGGATCCCAAGGAGTGCACGTCCATCATTGCCGAGCTCAGAAAGATCTACAACACAGATATTCCTGTTTTTGCCATCTGTCTCGGACACCAGCTGATGGCGCTCGCGACGGGGGCGGATACCTACAAGATGAAATACGGGCACCGGGGCGGCAATCATCCGGTCAGGGATCTCGCGACGGGAAGGGTGTACATCTCGTCCCAGAATCACGGCTATGTGGTGGATACGGACAGGCTCGACCCGGCAGTTGCAACCCCCGCGTTCGTCAATGTCAATGACGGCACAAACGAGGGACTCAACTACACAGGAAAAAACATTTTCACGGTCCAGTTTCACCCGGAGGCGTGCTGTGGGCCGCAGGATTCCGGTTATCTGTTTGACCGGTTTATCGACAGGATGAACAACGCGAAGATGGAGGTGACGAGATAATGCCAAAGAATCAGGATGTAAAAAAAGTGCTGGTGATTGGCTCGGGGCCGATTGTCATCGGACAGGCTGCCGAGTTTGACTATGCCGGAACCCAGGCGTGCCGTTCCCTCAAGGAGGAGGGCATAGAAGTCGTGCTGGTCAACTCCAACCCGGCGACCATCATGACTGACCGGGATATCGCAGACAGAGTCTATATCGAGCCACTGACGACAAAGGTTTTAGAACAGATTATCGAGAAGGAGAAGCCGGATTCAATCCTGCCGACGCTGGGCGGACAGGCGGGGTTAAATCTCGGCATGGAACTTGAGGAGAGCGGTTTTCTTGCGTCCCACAATGTAACGCTTCTGGGAACGACGGCGGCGACCATCCGAAAGGCGGAGGACCGGCAGGAGTTCAAGGATACCATGGAAAAGATTGGCGAGCCCTGTGCGGCATCCCTCGTCGTTGAGAACGTCGAGGACGGCGTGGCATTCACCAGCACGATCGGATACCCTGTGGTGCTCCGCCCTGCGTACACGCTCGGCGGCAGCGGCGGCGGCATCGCACACAACCAGCCGGAGCTGGAAGAAATTCTGGAAAACGGCCTGCGTCTTTCCCGCGTGGGACAGGTTCTTGTGGAGCGCTGTATCGCGGGCTGGAAGGAGATCGAGTACGAGGTGATGCGCGACAGCGCCGGAAACTGCATCATGGTATGCAACATGGAAAATATCGATCCGGTCGGCGTCCACACCGGGGACAGCATCGTCGTTGCTCCCTCGCAGACGCTGAGCGACAAGGAGTACCAGATGCTGCGCACCTCTGCACTCAATATCATTTCCGAGCTGAGAATCACGGGCGGCTGCAATGTGCAGTTTGCGCTGCATCCCACGAGCTTTGAGTACTGTGTGATCGAGGTCAATCCCCGCGTGAGCCGCTCCTCGGCGCTTGCTTCCAAGGCGACGGGCTATCCGATTGCGAAGGTCGCGGCAAAGATTGCGCTCGGCTACACGCTCGACGAGATAAAGAACGCCATCACGGGCAAGACGTATGCGAGCTTTGAGCCGGCGCTGGATTACTGTGTCGTGAAGATGCCGCGGCTGCCCTTTGACAAGTTTATCACGGCGAAGCGGACACTCACCACGCAGATGAAGGCGACAGGCGAGGTCATGAGCATCTGCACGAATTTTGAGGGGGCGCTGATGAAGGCAGTCCGTTCGCTCGAGCAGCATGTGGACTGTCTTCGAAGCTATGATTTCTCTGCGCTTGACAGGGACGCGCTGCTGCGGCGCATGGAGCGGGTTGATGACCAGAGAATCTATGTCATTGCGGAAGCGCTGCGAAAAGGGATTGACTATGACACTATCTATGATATCACAAAGATTGACAGATGGTTTATCGACAAGCTTGCGGTGCTCGTGGAGATGGAACATGCGCTCGAGACGCAGCCGCTCACGGTGGACTTATTAAAGGAAGCGAAGCGGATTGAGTTCCCGGACAGCGTGATCGCGCGGCTTGCGGCAAAGAGCGAGGCGGAGATCAAGAAGATGCGCTATGCAAACAAGATCACAGCCGCTTACAAGATGGTCGACACCTGTGCGGCGGAGTTTGAGGCGAGCACACCCTACTATTATTCCTGCTATGACGGCGTCAACGAGGCGGTGGAGACGCACCCGCCAAAGAAGGTGCTCGTGCTTGGTTCCGGGCCAATTCGCATCGGGCAGGGGATTGAGTTTGACTACTGTTCTGTGCACGCTACGTGGGCATTTTCAAAGGCGGGCTACGAGACGGTTATTGTCAACAACAATCCGGAGACTGTCAGCACGGATTTTGACATTGCCGACAAGCTCTATTTCGAGCCGCTGACGCCGGAGGACGTGGAGAACATTGTCAATATCGAGAAGCCGGACGGAGCGGTTGTACAGTTTGGCGGGCAGACGGCGATCAAGCTCACGGAGAGTCTGATGAAGATGGGCGTGCCGATCCTGGGCACGAAGGCGGATGACGTCGACGCGGCGGAGGACAGGGAACTCTTTGACAAGATTCTCGAGGAGACGCAGATTCCGCGCGCTGCGGGCGGTACGGTCTACACCGCAGAGGAGGCGAAGGCAGTCGCAAACCGTCTGGGGTACCCGGTGCTTGTCAGACCCTCGTATGTGCTCGGCGGACAGGGGATGCAGATTGCGCTTTCCGACGAGGAGATCGAGGAGTTCATGGAGATTATCAACCGCATAGCGCAGGATCACCCGATTCTGGTCGACAAGTACCTGCAGGGCAAGGAGCTTGAGGTTGACGCGGTGTGCGATGGCACAGACATCCTGATTCCGGGGATTATGGAACATATTGAAAGAACAGGAGTTCACTCTGGCGATTCCATCTCCGTCTACCCAGCTCACACGATATCGGACAAGGTGAAGGAGATCATTGCGGAGTACACCAGGCGGCTGGCGAAGGCGCTTCATGTCAGGGGGCTGATTAACATCCAGTTTATCGCGGTCGGGGAGGAAGTGTTTGTGATTGAGGTCAATCCCCGCTCCTCGCGGACCGTTCCGTACATCAGCAAGGTCACTGGAATCCCGATTGTGGATCTTGCGACGGAAGTGATCATCGGAAAGACCATACGGGAGCTCGGCTACGAGCCGGGCCTGCAGAAGGAGGCCGGTTACGTCGCGGTCAAGATGCCGGTGTTCTCCTTCGAGAAAATCAGGGGCGCGGAGATAAGCCTCGGGCCGGAGATGAAGTCGACCGGCGAGTGCCTTGGCATCGCGAAGACCTTCAACGAAGCGCTGTACAAGGCATTTCTCGGGGCGGGCATAGACCTGCCCAGACACAGGCGCATGATCCTCACTGTAAAAGACGCCGACAAAGGCGAGGCGATCGAGATAGGAAGGCGCTTTGCGAGCCTGGGCTACACGATCTATGCCACGCGCAGCACGGCGAAGGCGCTCAATGACGCAGGTGTCAGGGCAAACAAGGTCAACAAGATTCAGCAGGAGTCACCGACGGTCATGGATCTGATACTCGGGCACAAGATAGACCTGGTCATCGACACGCCGACACAGGGGCGCGACAAGTCGAGAGACGGTTTTCTGATCCGCAGGACCTCCATTGAGACAGGCGTGAACTGCATCACGGCGCTGGACACCGCAAAGGCGCTGGCGACAAGCCTCGAGAACAAGAACGATAACCCGCTGACACTCATAAATATCGCGGAGCTGTGACAATGACGACACAAAAACCAAAATCGGCAAACACAAGAAATTATCAGCGCGAGCTCGACAGGCTGCTTGAGCAGCTTGCTGACGCGCCGCGCCTTCTGCTGCACAGCTGCTGCGCCCCGTGCAGCAGCTACGTGCTCGAGTATCTGAGGAAGTACTTTGCGATCACCGTATTTTATTACAATCCGAACATTTCCATGGAGGCGGAATACCGCAGGCGCATGGCGGAGCAGAAACGCCTGATCGATCTCTTCAACCAGCTGCCGGACAGCGGGCATTCCATTTCGGTGATAGAGGGCGACTACGAGCCGGACGCATTCTATGCGGCTGCGAAAGGGTTAGAGCGCTGTCCCGAGGGCGGTGAGCGCTGCTTTGCCTGCTATGAGCTGCGCCTTCGCCGGACAGCGGCGCTTGCAAAAACACAAGGGCAGGACTACTTTGCGACAACCCTCACAATCAGTCCGCTGAAAAATGCCGCTAGGCTCAACGAGATCGGCGAGCGCCTGGCGCAGGAGTACCAGATTTCCTGGCTCCCCTCAGACTTCAAGAAGAAAGACGGCTATAAGCGCTCGATAGCGCTGTCTGCAAAATATGGTCTGTACCGCCAGAATTATTGCGGGTGCGTGTACTCGCAGGCGGCAGATGTCCGGGGAATGCCGCAGGAAGCGGCAGCGCACGGCAGCGGTGCGGTATTATAAATATGGACGTATTTTGGTCAGAAGAATGCGAGTTTTGATCAGGCTTGTATCGAAGGGTACTTGAGCGTGTCTGAAAAATCATTTCTGTACCACAGATTGTGACGCACATCTGGCAGAAAGCATTTTTCGTATGCGCTCTTGGGAAAGGTGAGAGAGAAATATGAAAAAAATATTAGATTTGATTTCCGAAGAAATGATGCAGGCGTTTGAGCAGGCGGGCTATGAGCGCACGCTCGGCAGGGTGACGCTGTCGAACCGCCCGGACCTGTGCGAATACCAGTGCAACGGCGCCATGGCGGGCGCAAAACAGTACAAAAAAGCGCCGATCATGATTGCGAACGACGTCGCGGCAAAGCTTTCCGGCAGCGCCGTGTTTGAGAAGGCGGAGGCAGTCGCGCCGGGGTTTCTGAACCTGACACTGAACAGGGAATTTGTGGGAAGCTACATCAGGGAGATGCGCGCCGACCAAAAATATGGCCTTGAAAAGACGCAGAACCCGGCAAAGATCGTGATTGACTACGGCGGGCCCAACGTCGCAAAGCCGCTGCATGTGGGGCATCTGCGCTCGGCCATCATCGGCGAGAGCGTAAAGCGCATCGCGCGCTACATGGGACATACGGTGGTCGGCGATATCCATCTGGGCGACTGGGGACAGCCGATGGGACTGATTATGAACGAGCTCAGACGCAGGAAACCGGAGCTTGTCTATTTTGACGAGAATTACACGGGCGCGTATCCCGAAGAACCGCCCTTTACGATCTCCGAGCTTGAGGAGATCTATCCCTTTGCGAGCAAGTGCGCTAAGGAGGACGAGGCGTACAGGGCAGACGCCATGGCGTGCACCTATAAATTGCAGAGCGGCGTGCCGGGATACCGCGCGCTGTGGAATCACATTATCGCCGTCTCCGTCACGGATTTGAAGAAAAATTACGAGCGGCTGAACGTGGAGTTCGATCTGTGGAACGGCGAATCTGCCGTGCATGACAGGATACCGGGCATGGTGGAAGCCATGAAGGAGGGCGGCTACGCCTACGTCAGCGAGGGCGCGCTCGTGGTGGACGTGAAGGAGGAGAGCGACACAAAAGAGATTCCGCCCTGCATGATACTCAAATCGGACGGCGCGGCGCTCTACAACACGACTGACCTTGCGACGATCCTGATGCGCATGGAGTCCGAGAAGCCAGATCGGATTGTCTATGTGGTGGACAAGCGCCAGGAGCTGTATTTTGAGCAGGTGTTCCGCTGCGCGCGCAAGACAAAGCTGGTGCGCGGGGACACAGAGCTGAAATTCCTCGGGTTTGGCACGATGAACGGCAAGGACGGGAAGCCGTTCAAGACGCGCGAGGGCGGTGTGATGCGCCTGGAAAACCTGATTCAGGAAATCAACGACGAGATGTTCCGAAAGATTCAGGAGAGCCGCGAGACGTCGGACAAGGAGGCGCGGGCGACCGCGCAGGTGGTGGGACTGGCCGCGCTCAAATATGGGGACCTGTCCAACCAGGCGAGCAAGGATTACATCTTTGACATTGACCGCTTTACCTCGTCGGAGGGCGACACCGGCCCCTACATCCTGTACACAATCGTGCGCATCAAGTCGATTCTCGCAAAATACACCGAGAACGGCGGCGATGTGCAGGCAGTTGTGTCCGACATCAAAGCGCCCGTAAACGACAGCGAGAAGCTGCTGATGATGGAGCTTGCAAAGTACAACGCGAGTGTCGAGGCGGCGTGCGCGGAGTACGCGCCGCACAAAATCTGTGCCTACATCTACGACCTTGCCAACGCGTTCAATCACTTCTATCACGAGACGAAAATTGTCGCGGAGGAGGACGAGTCAAAGAAGGCAGGCTGGATAGCGCTGCTTGCGCTCACAAGGGATGTGCTTGAGACTGCGATCGACCTGCTTGGATTCTCGGCGCCGGAGCGGATGTAAAAAAGACGAGTGCATTTGCACTCGTCTTTTTTGCATTTGCACTCGTCTTTTTTACATTTTGTGTGATAAACACATATTTTGTGCATTTATGCCAAAATTTTTCGAAGAAAAATTAGAAATATCATTAGAAATATATACGTGAAAAAAACTTTGTGTTAGAATATAGTATATTAATATATTAACGAAAGGGGATGTGCACAGAATGTACGGGAATCAAAAAGGGCTTATTTATACAAATGACAAGTGCATCGGCTGTAACAGATGCATTTCAGCCTGTCCGGTTATCACCGCCAACCGTGCGGTGAAGACAGAAGAGGGATTTCAGAGAATCGAGGTGGACGGCGATAAGTGTATCGCGTGCGGCGCCTGTTTCGACGCATGTGAACACAATGCCAGAGAGTTTGTGGACGACACCGAGGCTTTTTTTGCAGCGCTCTCAAAGGGAGAGAAACTATCGGTTTTGTGGGCGCCGGCATTTGCGGCAAACTATCCTGGCGAGTACCGGCAGATTCTTGGCGGGCTGAAAAAACTGGGTGTGAATCGCATTATCAGCGTGAGCTTTGGGGCGGATATCACGACATGGGGATATATCAAGTACATTACAGAACACCATTTTCAGGGAGGGATATCCCAGCCGTGTCCGGCGGTGGTCAACTACATTGAACATTACATGCCGGAACTCATACCAAAACTCGTGCCGATACAGAGTCCGCTGATGTGCGCGGCGATCTACGCCAGACAGTACCTCAACATCACTGACAAGCTCGCTTTTATCAGCCCGTGCATCGCCAAGAAGGATGAGATCAGCGATCCCAAGAACAAAGGTTACGTGAGCTACAATGTGACGTTTGATCACTTGATGAAATATGCCAGACAGCACAATATCAAGGCAGAGCCCGCACCGAATGAGATCGAGTACGGCCTGGGTTCCATCTATCCCATGCCTGGAGGGCTCAAGGAAAATGTGTACTGGTTCTGTGGAGAGGAAGTATTTATACGCCAGATCGAAGGCGAGCATCGCACATATGAGTTCCTCGAGGATTACAAAAGCAGGGTTCTTGCAGGCAGGAGGCTCCCGTTTATGGTCGACGCACTCAACTGTGAGCAGGGATGCATCTACGGGACGGGCATAGAGGAGGAGAAGGCGCGGACAGATGACATACTCTATGAGCTGCAGACAATCAGGGAGAACAGCAAATCAAACAGGAAGAGCAGCGCCTGGGCGCGGAAAGCCACGCCTGCACAGCGTCTGAGAAGCCTCAACAGGCAGTTTGCGCGCCTGGATATCCGAGATTTTATGCGCGAGTACACAGACAAGTCTGCGGGGAATGAGATACGGCACCCGGGTCAGGCTGAGCTCAATGACATTTTTGCGGATATGAATAAGACGACGGAGCTGCAGCGGGAGATCGATTGCAGCGCGTGCGGATACAACACCTGCAAAGAGATGGCGGCAGCTATTTACAACGGGTGCAACAACAAGAACAGCTGCGTGCATTACATTAAAAATATGTCGGAGAAAGAGAAGGAACGCATACAGGAAATCTCGTGTGAGGTGGAGGCCCGAAATGAGGAGATGGCGAGAAAGAACGAGACAATCGAGCAGATGGTTGCGGAGGCAAACGGCGAGTTCTCAACGCTCAATTCGTCGATTGACGAGATGATAGACGGCAACAACAGCAACGCGGAGGAGAGCACAAACATCAGTATGGCCATGGTGGAAGTTGTCGATTTCTGCGACGAGATGAAGAAATCTTTTGGGGAGATACACGGATTGCTCGAACAGCTCGGCGGAAACAATGAGAACATCACAAAGGTCGCAGCGAAGACAAACCTGCTGTCTCTGAATGCTTCCATAGAGGCGGCCAGAGCGGGAGAAGTCGGAAAAGGCTTTGCGGTGGTTGCGCAGGAGATCAAGGCGCTGAGCGATGTCAGCAAGGGGGCCGCCGATGACAGCAGCAAGAATAAAGACCAGATCGTCATGGCGATGACCCGGCTGATGGAGAGCTCGGAAAATCTGATGAAAGTGGTGGACAATGTCAATGAAAGGATCACCAATCTGGCGGCAAGCACCGAGGAGATCGCCTCGTCGGCCGCGATGATCGGGCAGGTCGCGTCGGAGCTCCACAGCAAATTCGACAGAATTAATGCCCTGTGATGCCCTGTTTTTCAGATGGATTTGACGGTTGCAGTTCCTGGAAAGAGCGTGTATAATGATAAGGACTACATAAAATCTACCAAGGAAAGAGAGACATTATCATGAGCAATAAAATCCCATATAAAATTTATCTGGAAGAGAGCGAGATGCCCAGGCAGTGGTACAATGTGCGGGCAGACATGAAAAATAAACCTGCGCCGATTCTCAACCCTGCGACCATGAAGCCGATCACGGTGGAGGAGCTGTCACCGATTTTCTGTGAGGAGCTCGCAAAGCAGGAGCTCGACGACACCACGCCGTATTTTGACATACCGCAGGAGATCCGCGACTTCTATAAAATGTACCGCCCGTCGCCGCTCACGCGCGCGTACTGCCTTGAGAAAAAACTCGATACACCGGCACATATCTACTACAAATTCGAGGGAAACAATACGTCGGGAAGCCATAAACTCAACTCTGCGATCGCGCAGGCATTTTATGCAAAACAGCAGGGACTCAGGGGTGTGACCACGGAGACGGGAGCCGGCCAGTGGGGAACGGCGCTCTCCATGGCGTGTTCTTACTTTGACCTGGACTGCCAGGTGTATATGGTCAAGGTGTCCTATGAGCAGAAACCGTTCCGGCGCGAGGTGATGCGCACATACGGCGCAAAGGTGACGCCGTCTCCCTCCATGCTGACCAGCGTTGGAAGAAAGATCAACGAGGAGTTTCCGGGGACGACGGGAAGCCTTGGCTGCGCCATCTCGGAGGCAGTCGAGGCAGCCACAGCGCAGGAGGGCTACCGCTATGTGCTCGGCTCCGTCTTGTCGCAGGTGCTGCTGCACCAGACGATCATCGGGCTGGAGACAAAGTCTGCGCTGGACAAATATGGGATCAAGGCGGACATGATCATAGGCTGTGCGGGCGGCGGATCCAATCTGGGCGGATTGATTTCACCGTTTGCGGGGGAGATGCTCAGGGGAGAGGCAGACTATGAGCTCATAGCGGTGGAGCCCGCGTCCTGTCCGAGCCTTACGAGGGGCGTCTATGCGTACGATTACTGTGACACGGGAAAAATCTGTCCGCTGGCAAAGATGTACACACTCGGAAGTGGATTTATCCCATCTGCAAATCACGCGGGAGGACTCCGCTATCACGGCATGAGTTCTATCGTCTCACAGCTGTATGATGATGGCATCCTGTCGGCTAGGAGCGTCGAGCAGACGCAGGTATTTCAGGCTGCGCAGACTTTTGCAAAAGTGGAGGGCATTCTGCCCGCACCAGAGAGCAGCCATGCAATTCAGGTTGCTATCGACGAGGCGCTCAAATGCAGGGAGACAGGCGAGGAGAAGAATATTGTGTTCGGCCTGACGGGAACAGGATATTTTGATATGGTTGCATATCAGAAATTCAACGACGGGGAGATGAAAGACTACATTCCGACGGACGAAGAGCTTGCAAAGAGCATTGCAGCGCTGCCCAAAGTGCATATGTGATCGCGCGGACAATAGGGAACTGTGCATCGATAACCGATGTACAGTTCCCTAAAAACGAGCAGGGAGTGTCCCTGCTCGTCAGATTGTTCTGTGCCAGATTGAAGTATTGGATATAAGGCATAAAAAAATAGCGAAGGGGGGATTCGAACCCTCGACACCGCGGGTATGAACCGCGTGCTCTAGCCAACTGAGCTACTTCGCCACAAACAATGATCTTGTACAAAAAATGGGGCCTACAGGGCTCGAACCTGTGACCCTCTGCTTGTAAGGCAGATGCTCTCCCAGCTGAGCTAAGACCCCATGTCATTGACTTTATTACTATACTAATAATCGTGCAAAATGTCAATACTTTTTAAATAAAAAGATATTTTTGGATCGATTTTATGGGAAACACTTTTTTATCTTGTCAAATTATGGTAGTATTGAAATATCTTGATAGTTCCCTGGAACGCATATGAAAATGCTTTCCATACATGTTCCAGGAATATGAGACTAAACGGAGATTTGTTTGAATGAAAGTAATCGTGCATGACCTGCAGGAAAAATCATGGCAGGAGCTTGGGATGAAGCTTCTGGAAAAGGATATTGTCATAAGTGAGACCGGAGGCTGTGCAGGCAGGGATATCGAGGGACTGATCGCAAGCTGCGGCCAGCTGGTATTGATCAGCCGCTGTGTGTACGGCGGATTCAGCCCGTTTGTCCAGGGAGTGCTGGAAAAGTGCAAGAGACGGTTTGGACCGTATCTGGAGATGCGTCATGGACAGACGCACTATGAGGTGAAAAGTGAGAACAGAAATGTATTTGGCATGGTGTGCTGTTTTTATGGAGATAATATCACACCGAGAGAAGAACAGTCAGCAAGGATACAATCTGTGTCGGATGGCATATCGCTGCAGGCAAGAGGTGTAAAGATCGTATTTTATGACACGATCGATAAGCTCAGGCAGCTCAATGTCGTTTTATAGATCGCGCGTTTAGGAGGTGTCGGACAAGATGATCTTATTTCTGGATGGAGGAGGTACTCTGGCAGCCAGAGATGTGGCGTGTGTGGAGATCATCAGGAAGCACACGCAGAGTGAAGAACTGATCTCAATAAAGATCGAGGACAACATGGACTGGGACCGCGTATGCAGATTGCTTGAGGATGCCCATGCGATCGTTCTGGCGGCGGATGTTTATCTGGACAGTGTGTCCTCGACAGTCCTCAGGTTTCTAGAGCGGGTGGAGCAGGCTGTGATCGGCGGTGAGAGTATCGGCGGCAGGTTTTATGCGATCCTTCATACAGAACTGTACGAGGGCGAACATACCAGCGTGGCGATGGAGGTCCTGAAAAATTTCTGTGTGCATGCCAATATCGTGTGGGGAAGAGGATTAGGGATCGGCGGCAGCAAAGTGGAGACAACTGTTCACAGAGGAAGCCTGTGGAGTATTTTTAATCAGGGGACAGCGGATTTCATGGTAAATGCGCTGCAGGAACAGGCTCTTTTTATCAGGGAAAGGGTACAGGGAACAGATGTGTATATCAATCCCAAGGAGGTGTCGAGACGGGGATACATTCGCAAAATGAACCAAAAAATGAAAAAAAGTAATCGCGTAAAAATCGCTCAAAATATGTGAAAACGCAAAAAAATCCATAAAAAATTCAGCTCTTTCAACAAGAAAGAACAGCCATTTTTAAGGCATTTGAGCGGATTTTGAGATATTTTGGCATATGCTGTATTTAAAGCGCAAAAAGTGCGATAAGTAACTGTTGCAAGATAAATTGACAATCTTATATAATGGACATTGCCAAATCCTGCTAGAATTTGTAAGTAAACGTAATTTGGGAGCAGCGTTTAT
>CAMWOK010000041.1 GCA_947175845.1 uncultured Lachnospiraceae bacterium
CGGGGCGCACCCACGACCAGCTGGATGCGCTCGGCTGTTTGACTGTGCTTGTCCCCGAGCGTGTACGGACAGAGTGCAAAAAAGAGGGGAGGCGCTCCTTTGCGGTGCTGTGCCTGGCGGCGGAGTGTGCCGCCAGAGAAGCCTCGGCACATAAGCGTGTGGGATTTGACAGGATTCTCGCTGTCCTGCGGGGGGACGGCACGATATCGGAGGCGCTTTCCGAGTACGTGTTCAATTTTTACCGCTATCAGTATCATACCAAGCTGGATTACCGCGTCCGGTTCAGCGTCGCGGGCGACATGAGCAACCACATGACATTCAACCTGTTTTACGACAGGGATGGCTCGCTGAATCTGCAGTTTGACTACAATAAACAGTATTATACAAAAGACCGGGCAGTGTATTTTGCGGATGCCCTCTGTGCGATTCTGGAACAGGGCGTGCGGGAGAATGTGCTGTCACAGCCGGTTGGAGAGGCGGAATATCAGAAGGTTCTGTCGATCGCCGGAAAACAGATTGATATCAGGGACGATCTGACGATCCCTTCGCTGTATCGGCTGGCGGCAAACCGCTACAGGGACAGGCCGGCGGTGTATGCGGGGGACAATGTGCTCACTTTTTCGCAGCTTGATATGCTCAGTGACAGGATCGCCTGTGCGCTCGTCCACAGGGGCGTGCATGTGGGGGACTGTGTCGCGTTCATGCTAAAGCGCGATATCCGGCTGATTCCGACGATCCTTGGCATATCCAAGTCGGGGGCAGTGTTTATCCCGATCGATCCCGCGTATCCGATTGAGCGGATCACCTATATTATGGAAAACAGCGGCGCCTGCTGTCTGATCTCCTCGCCGGAGATTGCGATTGCAGGAAAGTACGATTATGTGGACGTGGATGTGCTGATGCGCCGGGAGGCAGAACGGAATTTGCTGCCTGTGGTGAGGCAGCACCAGCCGGCGTACATGATCTACACATCGGGCACGACGGGCAGGCCAAAGGGCGTGATCCTCTCGCACAGGGGCATTGCAAACATTGTCCACCCGGATAACAACCCGTTTAACAGGGACATCACGCAGAACTGCAGCGGGATCGTGGCGATCGGTTCGATCTGTTTTGACATCTCGCTCTTTGAACTTTTTGTTCCGCTAATGAACGGGCTTTTTGTCGAGCTCGGCAGTGAGAAGGCGATGGTCGACGCCGGGGAGCTGGCGGCCGCGATCCTGCGCCACGGCGCGGATGTTCTGCACTGCACGCCGTCGCGCATAACCGCGTATCTTGGAAACACCGCGTTTGCGGAGGCTCTGGGGCATGTGCAGGCTGTGCTCGCGGCGGGGGAAGTGCTGCCGGGCATTTTGGTAAAACGATTGAATAATACATATGGCATCCGCATTTACAACGGATATGGACCGACAGAGACGACGATCGGCGCGACCATCACGGAGGCGGGCGATGGCCTGAGTATCGGCAGGCCGATTGCAAACACAGGAATTGTTCTGCTCAACGGGGTGTGCCGGCCGGTTCCGTACGGGGCAGTCGGCGAGATCTGCGTTTATGGCAGCGGCGTGGGGATCGGCTACCATGAAAGGCCGGGCGAGACGGCGGCAAAGTACATCTCATGGAATGGAATGCGGCTGTATCGCACAGGGGACTATGGATATTTCCTGGAGGATGGCAGACTGGTCTACCGCGGGAGAAATGACAGGCAGGTCAAGCTGCGCGGCCTTCGGATAGAGCTTTCGGAGATTGAGAATGTCATGGGGGCGTTTCCGGGCGTGGCAGCGTGCAGCTGTGTCGTGCGCAAAATTGACAGGGCAGACCATCTCGTGGGATTCTATACGGTTTCCGGGCAGAGCCAGGTAGCGCCCGAACAGCTCAGAGATCACATGAAGGCGCATCTGACTTCGTACATGGTGCCGGATGTCTTAAAGGAGCTTGCCGCGATGCCGCAGACACCAAATGGAAAGACGGATCAGAGGGCGCTGATGGCGGAGCCGGTCGCGTACCAGCGCGCGTATCGAGAGCCGGTGACGGCCAGGGAAAAGCTTATGTGCAGCGCGTTCGCAGAGACGCTGGAACTGCCGCAGACAGGGCTTGACGACAACTTTTTTGAGCTTGGCGGCGACTCGCTCAGCGCGGTCACGCTGGTGCTGCATGTGGAGGAGGCGCTGTCCCTTCGGGAGAGCCAGCTGGAGTTCGGCGATGTGTACCAGTATCCGACCCCGGCGCTTTTGCTGGACAGGCTGTTCAAAACTGAGGAGCGCCCTGCTGTGTATGACATCAGCACACTGGATTACCATGGATTTTCGGAGTATCTGGGTGCACACACCGGAGGCAGGGCCAGCTGCGGCTGTCTGGGAAATGTGCTTTTGACAGGGGCGACAGGATATCTGGGCGCGCACATTCTGATGGATCTGCTCAGGCGCCCCAAAGTGTGTGGGAAAATCATTTGTCTGGCGCGGTCGAAAAAGACGCTCAGCGCGGAGCGGCGCGTGCGGTCGGCACTTTTTTACTATGCGGAGGAGGACTTTTCACAGAGTTATGGAGACAAGTGGGAGGTTGTCGAGGGGGATATCACACTGCCGGATCTGTTTTTGCAGGGGGATGCGGATTCCCGCAGCGGGGCGGACAAAATCGGCAGGATTGACACCATCATCAACTCCGCGGCAAACGTCGCTCATTTTTCCTACGGAGAGGCGCTGGAGGCGATCAACACGGATGGGGTGAAGAATTTAATCCGCTTTGCCCTGCGCGAGAACGCCCGGCTCTGCCAGATCTCGACGATCAGCGTTGCGGGCATGGCAGCGGAAACTGTCCGGCAGGAATTTTTTGGAGAGGCGGACTTCTACATCGGACAGGAGATACACAACAAATATATCTACTCGAAGTATATGGCGGAGCACGCGCTTCTGCGGGCGGCTGTGGACGAGGGGCTGCAGGTAAAGCTGGTGCGTGTCGGCAATCTGCAGGGGCGCATCAGCGACGGGGAGTTTCAGATGAACATGCACTCCAACGCGTTTACGCGCCAGTTTGCCTCCTACGTCAAAATTGGCGCCGTGCCGCGTTCTGTCTATGGGGCCGCTGTCAATTTCTCACCGGTCGACGAGACGGCGCACAACATTGTCTCGCTCCTGTCCGTTCCGGAGGCGGTGGCATTCCATGTCTATCCGCCCGGTGAAATGCGGTATGCAGATCTGTTTCGGGGAATGGAGCGGCTCGGATACAGAATCGCCGTACTGCCGGACGATACGTTCGATATGATTTTGCAGAATCTGAAACGGACAGAGGAGGGCAGGATGAAGATGGAAGGGCTGTTCACCAGGGAAGCCGCAGGTTCCAGCCGCGAAATCCCGATACGGCAGCAGTATACAAACCAGTATCTGAAGGAACTGTCAGAAGGATGGAGCGCGGTCACGGATGAGTACATCAACAGATATCTGTCCGCGCTGGACGGAATGGGGTATTTTTGATTTGGAGGTGTTGCGATGGCGTCCATTGCACTTTGGAGCTTTGCGGTTTTTCTGGCGTCCGTGTTTGCAGGTCTGCTCACGGGGATCACGCTCACGCCGAAATATAAGGGGACAATCAGGGCTGCTGCATGGACGGTGGGCGCAGCGCTCGGCTACGGCCTGGCGTTTGCAAGCTACTGCGCAAACCTGTACAATGATGCTGTGGGAATCCTTGGACTCTCTGTGCTTGTCTGTATCTTCTCACAGCTTCTGTACAAGGACAGCTGGTCGACAAAGCTGGCGATTGCGCTGATGGCGTGCCTGATCGCGAATGTCAGCACATTTATGCTGTGCGGGACGACTGACAATCTGCTGGCGCCGCGGCTGGGGCTGATTGAGCAGAGTCCGTATGAGACGGCGAATCTGATGTTTTTCATAGGGATTAAGCTTGTGGTGTACGCGGGGCTGTCGGTTCTGTACATGCGCTGTCTGAGGCGGACGCTGCACCGCACCATCGAGGCGATGGACGGGAAAATGACAGTCTTTATACCGGCGCTTGTGATCTCGGTGATCGGGTTTTATATTATCAACCTCGTGTCAAACAGTGTCGGGATCTATCCGGGCAGTTTTTGGTTTTTTCCGCTGTATCTCACGATCTGCGCGATCTTTGTCGTTGAGTTCTGGATGATTTTTTATTCGATCAACCAGAGCGCCAGGACGATGAAGACGACCGCGGAGCTCAACGTCGCCACCAACATCCAGAAATCTATGCTTCCGTGCATCTTTCCGGCATTTCCCGAGCGCGAGGAGTTCGATGTCTTTGCCACGATGGATCCGGCAAAGGAGGTGGGCGGCGATTTCTATGATTTTTTTATGGTGGATGACAGCCATCTTGCCGTCGTGGTCGCGGACGTCTCGGGCAAAGGTGTGCCTGCGGCGCTCTTCATGGTGATCGGCAAGACGCTCATCAAGGATCACACACAGCCGGGAAGCGATCTGGGAGAGGTCTTCACAAAGGTGAACAAGCTGCTGTGCGAATCCAACAGCGAAGGGCTCTTTATCACTGCATTTGAGGGGGTGCTCGACCTTGTGACAGGCGAGTTTTGCTATGTCAACGCAGGGCACGAGATCCCCTTTATATGCAGAAAGGGCGGGCGGTTTGAGCCATACCGGATCAAGGCGGGGTTCGTTCTTGCAGGAATGGAGGGGATCCGCTATCGGTGCGGCTCCATGCAGCTTGAGCCAGGAGACCGGCTCTTTCAGTACACGGACGGCATCACGGAGGCGACAGACAAGGCAAATGCGCTCTACGGCATGGAGCGGCTGCAGGCGGTGCTTGGCAGATATTCCTCCCTTGCGCCGGCGGAGCTTTTGGTGAAGATCAAGGAGGACATTGATCTGTTTGTGGGAGATGCGCCGCAGTTCGACGATATTACGATGCTCTGCATGGAGTACAGAGGACGGATGGGGGATTAAAATGAATGAATTGACGATTGATGCGACTGTTGAGAATATTGTGCAGGTCACTTCTTTTGTGGAGGAGAAGTTAGAGGCGCTGGGTTGCCCGATGAAGGCGCAGATGCAGATTTCCGTCGCGATTGACGAGCTTTTCGGAAATATCGCGCACTATGCCTACAATCCGGAAGTCGGGCCGGCAACCGTCCGCGTGGAAGTGATCAGAAGTCCGCTCGCGGTTGTCATTACCTTTATCGACAATGGCGTGCAGTACGATCCGCTCGCAAAGGAGGACCCGGACACTGCGCTGTCTGCCGAGGAGCGGGAGATTGGCGGGCTTGGTATCTATATGGTCAAGAAGAGCATGGATGAGATAACTTATGAGTACCGGGAGGGGCAGAATATACTGCGGATCAGGAAAAATATAGGATGAGTTCCAGTTGAGGAGTTTTGTCCGGAGAGGAGAGACGGGTTATGGATACGCTGGATCAGGAGAGTATGGACAGGCAGAGAATGCAGACCTTTTGCGCGGATACGGTCATCATGCGGGAGGGGGAGGTCTGCGATGCGATGTACAAGATTTTGTCGGGCTCTGTGGCGGTCTATGTGCGGTATGCGCAGGAGGATGAGCACCTGATAGGGATCTATTCCAAAGGGCGCTGTTTCGGCGAGATGAGTATGCTGTCAGAACAGCCTGGCGTCTACACGGTGGTTGCCTACGACGATGTCCTGCTTGTGCGGATCACGAAAGATTTTCTGGAGGAGTTTATCCGGAACAATCCCCGCAATGCGGTCGATATCATGAAAAATATGGGACAGACGCTGACTGTGATGCAGAAGAATATCGACCTGCTGCTCGACGATCTCAACGAGAAGCAGGACCTGAATAAAAAGCGCACGCAGGAGCTGAGGGACAAAATCAGGCAGTACCGGATGAACGCCCTGATTTGATATTTGACCGCCGGAGTAATACTTGTATGAGGAATCAGATCAGCGCCAGAATGCGCTCTGCGATAAACACGGCTGCGCAGGCGATCAGGGCGACTGTGAGCAGGCTTTTTCCGCGGTAGGCGGCGATCACAGCAGTGGCGAGTCCCACAGCGGCGGAGCAGATGCTTTCAGTCGCGTGCAGGATTGCCGGGAAGGTCATGGCGGCAAGGCATGCGTAGGGCACATAGTACAAAAAGGAGCGGATGTAAACATTTGTGATCTCCTTTTTGGACAGCGCGAGCGGGAGCATACGGATGAGGTATGTCACGCCTGCCATGACAAGGATGTAGAGATAGATGTTGTGCGTCATATTATGTGTCCTCCTCTGAGTTGGTGTCCGCTGCCGCGGTGCCTTCACGGACTGGTTTGAGCCAGGCTGCAATGCCCGCTGTGAGCACGGTTGTGATGATGATGACAAAGCCTGACGAGACGCTGTTTAGCACAGGGAGTGCAGAGAACAGAAAGCTCAGTCCCATGGCGGACAGCACGACAAGCAAAAGCGTCCGGTTCTGCTTTGCGGGCGGTATGATGATGGCCAGAAACATTCCATAGATGGCGACGCCGAGGGCGCTCATCACAAAGCCGGGCAGCAGGTTTCCGGACACCGCGCCCGCGAGTGTCCCAAGCACCCAGCCGGGAACGGCGGCGCTGGTGATGCCATAGTGGTAGGCGGGGGACAGGGGATGGTCAAGACCTGCGTCGAGCGCAAAGATCTCGTCCGTCACGCTGTAAGCCATGAGATACCGGTGCCAGTGCGGCGTCCTGCGGTTTAGCTTCTGCGCCAGAGAGAAGGACATCAGACAGTAGCGCAGATTGATGATCAGCTGTGTCAGCGCCATCTCGAGGTAGGTGCCGCCGGCGGAGAGGATTGCCAGCCCCGAGAACTGTCCTGCGCTCGTCACGTTCGTGAGCGAGATCAGCCCGGCCTGCAGGATGTTCAGACCGCTGGCAGAGGCTTCCATGCCAAACGCAAAGGAGACGGCAAAGTATCCCAGGGCGACGGCGGTTCCGTCGCGCAGCCCGTTTCTGTAATCGTTGTTTTTCAAGAGAATCCCTTCTTTTCTTATTCTAAAAATATCTTAAAAATTTCCATCGTAATTCAAATCATTATATGATACAATAAATGCAGGGAACTGTCAATTCAATTTTTGAAATGGAGTGTACGAAAGATGCATTTTGTGGACGCGAAGGGTATACTGTCGGCGCAAAATGGTATGAATCTGTACAGGGGATGCACACACGGCTGCATTTACTGTGACAGCAGGAGTACCTGCTATGGATTTACACATGATTTTGAGGACATCGAGGTCAAGCAGAACGCGCCCAGGCTGCTTGAGCGGGCGCTTCGCTCAAAGCGCAGAAAATGCATGATTGGGACAGGTGCGATGTGCGACCCGTACATGCACTGCGAGGAGCAGATACAGCTGACGAGAAGGTGCCTCGAAATCATCGAACGCCACGAGTACGGCGTGGCGGTTCAGACAAAGTCGGACAGAATCCTGCGGGATCTGGATCTGCTCGAGCGCATCCACAGAAAGGCGAAATGTGTCGTGCAGATGACGCTGACGACGTTTGACGAGACGCTCTGCAAGATACTCGAACCGAATGTGTGCACGACCAGGGAGCGGGTGAGGGCGCTCGAGGTTTTTCGGGATCATCAGATTCCGACGATTGTCTGGCTGTCCCCGATACTTCCGTTTATCAATGACACAAGGGAAAATATAGAGGGCATTCTGGACTACTGTATCCGGGCAAAGGTCTACGGCATTATCTGCTTTGGCATGGGGGTGACGCTGCGCGACGGCGACAGGGAGTATTTTTACGCTGCGCTGGACAGGCATTTTCCGGGCATGAAAGAGCGGTATCAGAGGCAGTACGGCCATGCGTACGAACTGCAGTCCGCGCAAAACGGGGAGCTGATGGCGCTGTTTCGGGATGCGTGTGAGCGAAACGGCATTGTGCATGATGTGGGCGCGTGCTTTGCGTATCTGCAGGAGCTTCCGCACAAGTATGAGCAGCTGCGCCTGTTTTAGGAAGCGGCGCTGCCTTTCACGAGAATGGAGTTTTAAGTATGAAAATCAGGGAAATGTTAGAGACGCTTCAGTTAAATAAATTGTTGGACAGGGGGGAGGCGAAGCACAATCAGCTGTTCACACCCTGGGGGGAGCACATCGCGCAGGAGCAGACGGAGGTTGTGCTGACAGAGTATCCAAGACCGCAGCTTGCGCGGAAAAATTATACGATCCTCAACGGCATCTGGAAGTATGCGATCACAAAGGATGACGTCAGGCCGGTGCTGTGGGACGGCGATATCCGCGTGCCGTTCTCGCCGGAGACGTATCTCTCGGGCGTGCAGCGCCAGCTCAAACCCGACGAGTATCTCTGGTACGAGCGCAGGCTTGTGATAGACCGGATTCCTGCCAAAAAGAGGCTTCTGCTCAATTTTGGCGCCTGCGACGAGCGGTGCCGCGTCTATGTCAATGATGTGCTGGCGGGGACGCATTCCGGCGGTTATCAGGCGTTTTCTTTCGACGTCACCGCACTTGTCCAGACTGGCAAAAATACCCTGCGTTTGTGTGTCCAGGACAAGAGCGATACCTCCTACCACGGGCGCGGGAAGCAGATGCTCAAAAACGGCGGAATGTTCTACACTGCGCAGAGCGGCCTGTGGCAGACGGTGTGGTGCGAGTGGGTGCCGGAGATTTATATTGACGAGCTTTGCATCACGCCGGAGTATGACAGCGACAGCGTCCTGTTTGAGATAAGTTCGAATATATGTTCTGCACAGTCAAAGACAACCAGACAGAGTCAGACTGTGCAGGAGCTTTTGGGAATTGCGCCCGCGTGCGGTATGGTTCCATGCAAAATCCTGCTGTTTGACCAGAATCAGGTCGCGCAGGAGCTGCGGCTTGCAGTCCGCCCGGAGGAGAAGACGGTGGTTAGGATGCAGATACCGGACAAGAAGAGCTGGACGCCAGAGCATCCATTTTTGTACGATATCCGTATCGTATATGGCGAGGACATGGTGGAGAGCTATTTTGGTATGCGCCTGTTTACCGCGGAGCCGGACAGCCACGGAGTCCCGCGGCTGTGCCTGAATCACATTCCGTATTTTCAGAAGGGCATACTCGACCAGGGGTACTATCCTGAGAGCCTGATGACGCCCGTGAGCGACGAGGCGATGATTTTTGACATTCAGACTGCCAGGGACAGGGGATTTAACATGATACGCAAGCACTGCAAGATTGAGCCCATGCGCTGGTACTATCACTGTGACAGGCTCGGGATGCTCGTCTGGCAGGACATGATAAACGGCGGGACGACCTACAATCTGGTGAAAACCTGCTATATTCCCACGGTCGTATTCCCGCTGCGGCACAAGCGCGACAATGACTACGGCTACACCTCGCGGCTGGACAAAAACGGCAGGGAGGAGTGGAAAAAAGAGTGCCTCGAGACGGTCAGGCAGCTCTACAACTGCACCTGTGTGTGCACCTGGGTGCTGTTCAATGAGGGATGGGGGCAGTTTGACGCGAAGGAGAACACCGAAATGGTGCGCGCGGTGGACAACACGCGCATCATAGACGCGCACAGCGGCTGGTTTGACCAGGATGCGGGCGATTTGAAGAGCGAGCACATCTATTTCTTTGAGCTTGTGGCAAAGAAGGGCAAAAAGCCGTACGTCATATCGGAGTTTGGCGGAATCTCCCTCGCGGTGGCAGACCACACGTACTCCGACCGGTATTTTGGGTATGGAAGCCAGGCTGACAGGGAGGCGCTGCAATCTGCCTATAGCGAGCTGGACAAGCGGGTGATTGCGCTCAAAAAGGATGGGCTGTGCGCATCCGTCTACACACAGCTGACCGATATCGAGGAGGAAATCAACGGGATTATGACCTATGATCGGAGAGTAGTGAAACTGTGAGCCAGATGAAAACCATTGCGATCGAAAGAGCGGGGCACTGCAACAGGCAGCGCCCCGCTCAATTTATTAAACAGTCTTCAAATCAAACCCGAAATAATTTACCGCATTGTTGTAAGAAATGCCCTTGACAATCTCTGAAAGGATCTTTGTATCTGCGGGGAACTCGCCGTTCTCCACCCAGTTTCCGACCAGATTGCACAGGATTCGCCGGAAATACTCGTGTCTGGTGTAGGAGAGGAAGCTTCTCGAGTCGGTCAGCATACCGACAAAGCCGGAGAGGTTTCCTAAGTTTGCCAGGGAGATCATCTGGTCCTGCATACCGGTCTTGTGGTCGTTGAACCACCATGCGCTGCCCTGCTGGATTTTCGCACACGCGGTGGAATCCTGGAAGCAGCCAAGGATGGTTCCGATCGCCTGGTTGTCGTTTGGATTCAGGCTGTAGAGGATCGTCTTAGGCAGCTCGTCGGTGCTGATGAGTGCGTTGAGGAAGTCTGCAAGCTCTGCGGACGGAGCGTAGTTGTTGATGCAGTCGTAGCCGGTGTCGGGACCTAGCTGGTCGTAGCGCAGCGTGTTGTTGTCGCGCTTGCAGCCATAGTGGAGCTGCATTACCCAGTTCAGTCGGTGATACTCTCTGCCGACAAAGAGCATGAATGCGGTCTTAAACTGCAGTTCCTCCTGCCGTGTGACGGTGCCGCCGCTCTTTCTCTTTGCAAAAACAGCCTCGATTTCTTCGTCGGTGGCAGGCTGGTACATCACGTACTCGAGCGCGTGGTCGGACACGGAACAGCCCATGGAGGCGAAGAAGTCCAGCCGCTTTCTGAGCGCTTCCTTCAGATCCGCAAAGGTTTCAATGGCGGTGCCGCTCACATCCGCGAGCTTTGCGAGGTAGTCGAGATAGTCGGGCTTCTCGATATTCATCGCCTTGTCCGGTCTCCATGCGGGGAGAACCTGCACATCAAAAGTGTCGTCGGCCGCAATCTGTCTGTGATATTCAAGCGAGTCAACAGGGTCGTCCGTGGTGCAGATGAGCGTCACGTTGGAGCGCCGGATCAGACCGCGCACGCTCATGCTGTCATCTTTGAGTTTCTCGTTGCAGAGGTTCCAGACTTCCTCGGCAGTGTCTTTGTTGAGCACGCCCGTGTAGTCAAAGTAGCGCTGCAATTCGAGATGCGTCCAGTGGAAGAGCGGGTTTCCGATCGCCTTCCCCACGCACTCCGCCCACTTGAAGAATTTTTCCTGGTCGGACGCGCTGCCTGTGATATAGTTCTCGTCGACGCCGCAAGAGCGCATAAACCGCCATTTGTAGTGGTCGCCGCCGAGCCATACCTGCGTGATATTGTCAAATTTGCGGTTGTCTGCGATCTCTGCCGGATTGATGTGGCAGTGATAGTCAAGGACGGGAGTCGGTTCCGCGAAGTTGTGAAAAAGGTCGTTCGCGGTCTGGGTCTGGAGCAAAAAGTCCTGGTCCATAAAAGCTTTCATGGTGATACCTCCGTTTTCTTTGATTGAATGATTCGTTATTTCTATTATTAAAGAGTTGTACCTCTTTTAACCAGCTCGCCGGAGAAGATGACCTTCTGGGGCATCTCTTTGTTGTTGAGGATGCCGATCAGCGTTTTCACAATGTGATGGCACAGGGTTTCGAGGCGGTTGTCGACACTGGTGAGCTCCGGTTCACAGCAGGTGCTGAGGATGGAGTTGTTGTAGCCGACAATCGAGAGCTCCTCCGGTATAGACAGCCCCTTTTTGCGCGCATACTTGACGGCGCCGATGGCGAGGTTGTCGTCCGCGGCTATGACTGCCCTGTAGTGGAGCCTGCCGTCGAGCGCTGCCAGAAAGTCTGCAATCGCCGGCAGATCCGCGTGGCTGCCCGGAAAATACTGCATGTATTCCATGCGCAGCGCAAGTCCTTTCTGGGTCAGTGCACTCTGGTAGCCGGAGATCTTGCGCAGGGCAGAGTAGGACTTTGCGTTGTACAGATACAGGATGTCCTCAATGCCGGTTTCTATGATGTAGGAGGTGGCCTGCAGGGTTGACTTGAAGTCGTCGCAGAGGCTGCAGTACACATTTTCACAGTCAAAGTCCGCATTTAACAGCAGGATTGGAATCTCCTTTGCGGCCTCGCGGATGTAGTCGTTCTCGGAGTCGTTGTCGGCGACGAAATTGGAGCCCACAAGAATCACGCTGTCAACCTTTTTGTTGACGAGCAGATTCAGGTATTTTTGCTTGTCCTCGACCCGGTAGCCCGTGCAGCAGAGGATACAGTTGTAGTTGTTTTCCCGCAGTTCCTGCTCGATGTGGTAGACGGCATTGGCGAGATAGAGGTCGGAGGAGTCGGCACAGAGGATGCCGATCGTGTTCATGGAGTTTAAGCCAAGTCCCCGCGCAAACGCGTTCGGCGTGTAGTCGCATGCCTCTATGACTGCCAGGACTTTCTGGCGCGTCTGGGCGCTGACATTGTCGGAACCGTTGAGCACGCGCGACACCGTCGCTATGGATACACCGGCTTTCTCGGAAACGTCGTATATGGTCATGAGAGTATCCATCCTTTCCTGATTGATAATGTGTTTGGTCGTGGACTGTGCATGCTGCCGCGGTCGGTCAGATTTGGTAGACCGTGATCACGGCCGGCGTGTAACAAGCTGTGAAAGCACTACCACAAATTTAAGGTAATTATAGTATGAAAATCACGGAAAATCAAGTGAAAAAGGAATATTTTATTGACTATTTCACACTGCTGCGATAAAATGTAAGTACTTACAAAAAGCGGGCTGAACAGTCAGAGAGGACTTAAATAACAAAAACAGGAAAAGGAAGGTAATTTATCATGGAAGTAAGAACAGCTGCTTCACCGAGGGACGTAAAACACTACACGACAGAGCGGCTCCGGGAGGAGTTTCTGATCGACGATCTGTTTCAGACAGGCGAGATAAAGCTTGTGTACAGTCACATTGACCGCATTATCACAGGCTCGGCTGTGCCGGTAGAGCCGATTGCGCTGACCGCAGGAGATGAGCTCCGTGCGGAGTATTTCTGTCAGAGGCGCGAGCTGGGCGTGATCAATATCGGCCCGGCGGGGATCATCACAGTCGACGGCAAAGCGTATGAGGTGGGACACAAGGAGGGCATGTATATCGGCATGGGGGCGCGGGAGATCACGTTCGCGTCCGCGGACGCAAAGAATCCTGCGCGGTTTTACTTAAACAGCGCGCCCGCGCACTGCGCATACCCGACAAAGCTTATCAGACCGCAGGGCGAGGCGTCGGAGGACGTCGTGATTATCCGGGATGAGAACAAGGTGGAATTGGGCTGCCTCGAGGATGCGAATCATCGGGTTATCAACAAGTACATTCTGCCCGGGCAGGTCGAGAGCTGTCAGCTGGTCATGGGCATGACGGCGCTCAAGCCCGGCAGTGTGTGGAATACCATGCCGTGCCACACGCACGACAGGCGCATGGAGGTCTATCTGTACTTTGACATGCCCGAGGATGCGTTTGTGATGCACTATATGGGCGAGCCAAAACAGACGCGGCACATCGTCATGCGCAATGAGCAGGCGGTCATCTCGCCGAGCTGGTCAATCCACGCGGGCAGCGGAAGCCGCGCCTACACCTTTATCTGGGGCATGGTGGGAGAAAACCAGGCTTTTGACGACATGGACGGCGTGCGCATGCAGGATCTGATGTGATGCGGCCTGCACAAAACGTATAAAGGAAAACTCTCTGGCAGCGGGAAGACTGTCAGGGAGTTTTTGCATATAATAGAGTGACACTTTCTGAGGCGCGCGGATGTGCGCATTGTATAAATAGTTCAGCGCGGTTGAATAATAGTGTATTGATAAGTGACAATAAAAGGAAGACTGCAAATAAAATTCAGATGTATTTTTGATAAAAATAAAGATATTTTGCGACATTTTTCTACGGAAAGGGATAAAAAATTTTAGGGCATTGCGCCATTGTGGAAAATCATGTAAAATTGAAATATATACACTTTTTTGCCAGAATATCCGTGCACTGGCAGATATCTGAATCAGTTGGATGCTGTTAATACTGTTTTGATGGAGGATTATTTGTTATGAGGTATATCGGTTCGGGGCTAGAAAGAAAATATTATCCACCTACAGATGAAGTCGCGGGCTTTTCCGTGCGTCCTGGAAAGTTTCTGGAAAACGGGGCAATCAGAGTTGACGAGGGGGTGAATTTTACGATTCACTCAAACGGGGCAAAATCCTGCAGTCTCTGTCTGTTCCGCGTCGGTGAGAATGAGCCTTACGCGGTTCTGCCGTTTCCGGAGTCCTGCCGCATGGGTGACACGTACTCCATGGTTGTCTATGGACTCAAGCCGAAGGATTTTGAGTATGCCTACCAGTTTGACGGGGAGTACAATGCCGGCAAGGGACTGCTGTTTGACAAGACGAAGTATATCCTCGACCCGTACGCGAGGTCGGTTGCAGGCCAGGAGGTCTGGGGGAAGGAAAAGCCTGTCAACGAGCGCATATACAAGGCGCGCGTGGTGGACGGCGGATATGACTGGGGAAATTTCAAGAACACCAGTATGGAGCCAAAGGACCTGATTATCTATGAGCTGCATGTGCGGGGATTCACACAGGATGTGTCGTCGGGGGTGAAGCACAGGGGAACGTACGAGGGCATCCGCGAGAAGATACCGTATCTGCTTGAGCTTGGCATCAACGCCGTGGAGCTGATGCCGGTCTTTGAGTTTGACGAGGCGGAGGATGTGCGCGTGGTGGACGGCGAGCGGCTGCTCAACTACTGGGGATACAGCACCGTGTGCTTTTTTTCGCCCAATGTCGCCTACGCTTCCGACACGCGCGCAGGCAAGGCGGGAAATGAGTTTCGGTCGCTCATCCATGAGCTGAACACAAACGGTATCGAGGTTATCCTGGATGTTGTGTTCAACCACACGGCGGAGGGGAATGAGATGGGGCCCTGCTTCTCGTTCAAGGGCATTGACAACAACATTTACTAC
>CAMWOK010000042.1 GCA_947175845.1 uncultured Lachnospiraceae bacterium
CCTTGATTTTCCGCCGCTGGAGACGCCCGTTCTTAAAAAATTCCACCGCGTACATCTTAAACGGATTGGGCGCCGTGGAGTCGATACATGGAACATTCTTCACGACGAAAGTGTCCTCCACGATCAGCTCCTTGATCGAACTCCAGTACTTTGGCACAATGCCCTCCCGGACGCCCGACACCTTTGCAAAGATGACGGGCAGTGTGACAATGCCGTTCTCCGTTCTGAAATTCGGCCGGTACTTCAGCTCCTGCTTCCACAGAATCCGTATCTCCTCATACATGGTCTGCAGTGTGACCGACACGGCCTTGTCATACTGATAGTTGCGATACATGCCCGTGTCCTGGTACATCAGTTCATCCAGCTCGCGCTCCGCGTGGTAGGCGACAGTCCCGACCTGCACGTCTGCGCTCTGCCTCGGATACCGGGCAAGCGCCATGGACTCCGCATATGAGATCTCATATAAAAGAGTATCCGCCAGGCAGCATTTTGTATTCAGGTTTGGATTCAAAATCAGCACGTCCACGGGAATCCGCGCAAGAAACCGCAGAAACAGCGCCTCGGTGTCATCCTGGCAGGGTCCCATGTGTATAAAGCAGCTGACCGCGGGCGCCGTCCAGCCGGAAAACAGCTGCTTCTGATAGCGCCTCAGCCAGCCAAGCAGGTACACCGCCTTGTTGGTGAGCTTGCTGAGACTACACTCTGCCGCCCCTGCCTCGGCGAGCATCACATCCAGAAATGCCTTCACCATCAGCCGCTGCAGCTCCACGTTTGACGTGCAGCGGATATTTGCCGACAGATCCATGAGCATCTCGTCCTGTTTTGTGTAGTTTCTGCGCTTCACGGCCGCGATCTCGTCCATGTCAGGCTTTGGAATGCACCCGTCAACAATGACCACGCGGCGGCCGCTGTTTGTCAGTTCCTGCAGAAACTGAAACAGTTCGCTTGTGTAGGTCAGCTTATCCTCCACCCCGTTGATGCGGTAAAAACAATTGTAAAAAAGTTTGGGGTCATCTCCTCTTGCACTGGCATTCTTCTTGAGATCGGATAGTCCCGTCCCTTCAATCCAGGCGTTTGTACAGTTGAGAATCTGCGGCCTGACCCCGTAGAGCCGCTCATTGTTCAGCTGTCTCTGCATCTGGGCGCGGATCCACTTCAGACTGAAATCCGGCGGGAACGCGCGCATGTCCGGCAGCGCGAGGCTGTCCGACAGGCGGCTGTCCGCGTCGAGGGCCTGGTATCTGGCATCCCCTCCATACTGCAGCAGCACGACATCACAGCCCGCGTTGGAGAGAATCGTCACAAGCATCAGCTCGTAGCTGCCGATGTCCCCCTCGTAGAGTATCTTGGGAATCCTGCTCTCCCCGAGCAGATTGACAATGCGCTCAAATTTATAATATAGCCAGCACATAAACTTTATGTATGCATTTTTCAGCATATTTTCGTTTTTGCCGGACTTTCGCAGGGTGTCGAGCGTCTCAAAAAGAGATCTTGCCACAGTTCCGCGCTGGTAGTCGTTCATGCGCGGAAGCCATTTTCTGAGGCTTTGTACAACAAAATCCGGACTCATCCGAAAATCCATGCCCATAATCTCCTCGTAATAGGCAAGGTTCTTCTCATCCGGATTGGGAATTCTGCCCTCGATGACGACGCCCGAGAGTCTTGCCGCCTCATAGTACTTCTGTATAAACTGGCCGACCGCATCCGTGTATCCGTTAATCCTGTAAAAATACACACCTCTGCCTGGTCTGCTGTCGCGCTCCAGAAAAAAATCATTCAGATTTTTTATTTTAATATGTGTAAACATGCTTCTCCCTCAATAAAAATGGATGCAAAACACAAATCCACTGTGTATTGACACAATAATAAAAAGTATAGCACAGTTGCATGATTTGTTCAATATTTACAGAACATACTTTCAAATCTTCATCTAATTTTAATTTATTTTTAATGTTTAGGACCGAAACCCCTGCGTGAACAGATTGATAAACTCATACCCGACCGCCATGTTCAGATTCTGGGCATCCGCCAGATGCATGGTGCTGATTCCTATGACCTCGCCGTACATGTTGAGCACTGCGCCGCCGGAGCTGCCCGGCGAGATGGGCGCGGTGAACTGTATCATGTCGACGTCCTCCACTGTGCGGAATCCCGCGATAATGCCGTCTGAAACGGAGTTGAACATCCCCATGGGGCTTCCGATTGCCACCACCTTCTGCCCCCTGGCAAGCTTCTGCGGGCCGCTGTAGATCGGAAGCGGGGCAAGTTCCCTGTCTATGCGGATGACCGCCAAATCAAAGAGATGGTTGTATTTGATGATCTGGTCCGTCTGATAGCAGTTGTCATCATTTTCAATCCGCACACTGTAGAAAGCTCCGTCGCTCAGGACATGGTTGTTGGTCACGATATAGCCTTTGCGCCCGATCATGATGCCGGAACCGGAGGCGAACGGATCTCCCTTCTTGTCGTGCACCATAATCATCACCACCGACGACGCCAGCTGCGCGAGCTGCTCAAAGCTCAGCTCCTGCCGCGCGGCGCCGGCTGCACCTGCCCGCGGCGGAACTGCGATGCGGACGGAGGGCGGCGCGGGTGTGCGCCCTCCGGCTGTGCGTGGCTGCGATCCGGGTGCGGTGCACTCGTTTGCGCGGGGCTGCAGTGCGGGTGCAGCTCCCCCGTTTTTGAAGGGCGGCTGTGGCGCAGACGGTTTTCTGTCCCGCCGCGGCGGAATCGTCACGCGTACCGGCTGTGCGTTCTCGTGTATCGGCGGCATGTTTTTCTGCGCCTGCTGCTGCGGTGCCGACGCTTTTTTCCGGTCCGGCCTTGGCGGCAGCACCACCCTGATTTTCTGATTGTCGTTCCTCTGTCCGTTTTCCATTCTCTTATCCCCTGCACACAATCCAACTGATATATCTGCTTTTTGTATGAACCTGTTTAAAATTTGTCACATATAGGCGAATTTTCATAACGGCACTCCATTTTCGCAGTGTGATTCTATACATATTTTACTAATATTACACGGCAAAGTCAACACAAATAAAACATTGCTGTCATTTTACTGCAATGTGTGCTATAGTGTACTGATAGTCGGTATTTTGTTTTAAATATATGGAATCAGGAGACTTTTTGACATGAACAACTCTTTGCTTTACTATAGTGTCGGCGCGCTCTTATACTGTCCCGCAAACAGGAAAACCATCGCCGATTCGATCATACGCGGGCGGTTTGGCACACAGTACTCGCTCGCGCTGTGCCTTGAGGACACCATCCGCGACGACTGTGTCGCGGAGGCGGAGCACATTCTGGCAGGCTCACTCAGACAGCTTGCCGCACAGGCCAGCCAGGGCGCATTTTATCTGCCCAAACTGTTTGTGCGCGTGAGAACCGCACGGCAGATCGGCAGGCTCTATGCCGCATTCGGCGAGAGCGCGCGGCTTGTCACAGGCTTTATCCTGCCCAAATTTTCGCTGGAAAATGCGGACGCATACATACAGGAGATCACCCGCATCAATGAACAGTCAAACCAGCCTGTATACACCATGCCGATCTTTGAGAGCCCCAGCATCATCGACCTGCGGCACAGGGCGGAAATCCTGTATACACTCAAGGAAAAGCTGGATCAGATAGAGGAGCGGGTGCTCAATATCCGGGTGGGCGGAAACGACCTCTGCCACGCGTTTGGATTCCGCAGGCACGATGACGAGTCCATCCATCAGATTCGGCCGGTCGCAAACATATTCTCCGACATTATCACGGTCTTTGGCAGGGACTATGTCGTGTCCGGCCCGGTGTGGGAGTACTATCACAGCAGCAACTGGGAGCGGGGGCTCTACCACGAGATCGCCGACGACAAGCTCTGCGGCTTCGTCGGCAAAACCGTCATCTATCCCAGCCAGATAGACGTCGTGAACGAGGCTTACAAAGTGTCGGAGCGCGACTATGCGGACGCCTCCGCAATCCTGAACTGGGACAGGACTTCCCACGCGCTGGTGGCCGCAAGCGCAGGCGGGGAGCGCATGAACGAGTACAAGACGCACTCCAACTGGGCGCTGCGCACCCTGCTTATGGCAGAGTACTTCGGCGTGAAAAAGGCACTGTGATAATCTGCGGCAGTTCAATGTAGGAGACTGTCTTCTCCGCGCGGTCCATCGTCCAGTCGATCTCCCTGCCAAACAGCTTGTTGAGGGCAATGTTGGGGATGTTGACCTGCGCCGCAAGACAGCTCATCTGCAGGCCGCCGGACATTCTGGTGTTGACCTCGAGCAGGAAGGGCACATCGTCCATAAACCTGAACTGGATGTTACACGGGCACTGCAGGCCGGTGCGCTCTGCGATATGCTCTGCCATCCGCAGGATCTCCGCGTTGTACGCGACATACTCATGCCTTGCCGCCCCCTTTGTGCGCGGTATCGCAATCAGCCCTTTTCCTGTCTGAAGGCAGTCGACGCTGATCTCCTTTCCGGGAAGATACGGCATCACCATCATGTCGTCAAACGTTTTTGCCGCCCGGAGCGTCTCCGCGAGCGTTTCAAAGGCGATGCTGCTCCCCGGATAAGTCCTCAGCTGCCGGAGCGGATCGACCTGATCCACAATTTTTCGAAAGCTCATCCCGCCCTCATCTGACACAAACTTCACGCACACCTGCCCATAGTCCGCCCGGAGTCTGCGGTATGCCTGCTCAAACGCCTCATACTGATTGACGACAAAAAAATCAGGTATGTGCAACCCCCCGCAGTCCTTAAAAAATGTGTAGGCGGCCGCCTTGTCGTTGAGGAGCGCTATCGTGTCGTACGCGTCCGCCATCACCCTGACGCCGAGCTGCGAAAAGCGCTCCCTGTTCTGGCTGATTTCCACCATCTTCCTGCGCGGCACAAAGGCGTCAACTCTGTGCGCCCTGCAAAATTCCAGACAAAATGCAAGGTATTCCTCCCCGTCAATATCCGGCTCCTCATACCACTCGTCGCAGACCTTCTGTATCACAGAATCCCGCTGACGGTTGCTCCCGATGACATAAATCTGTTCGCGGGCGTCCTCCTTCATCAGCTCTATCAGTCGGTAGGACGTACTGAACCAATGGTTAAACCACACTTTTATCATAATTTATATCCTTCCTGCGCGCGGTAACAGCGCGCTTTTGCGGCGGTTTGCTACGTATCCGCCAGTTTCTTTATGATGCCGCAGCACTTGTAGTGTTTTAGCGGACAGTATTCCACCGGCACATGCTTCTCCTGCGCAAGCCGCACAATGTGGCCAAGCTCCGGATGATTCCGGTATCTGCCATCTATCAGCACCTTCCACGGGACGCGCCGCAGGAGCACCCGCGTCGTCTCCCCGATTCCGGGCTTGATGAGATTGATGTCATCCACATTATATGCTGCCGCGAGCGCGCGCACCTCGTCAATGCCATACCCGTCAGCCGCCCTGTCCCCCTGCGCGTCCGGCGCGCTGTCCACCTCGAAGCAGCGCTCTATCGCGTCAATAAATTCATAGGACAGATCCGACGCCGCAAGCTCCCCGTAATAGACCGCGCCGTGAAAATCGCCGGGTCCGATGATGTCCTCCCGCAGAAACGTCCTACTCACCAGCCCCGACACCGTGCAGTTGAGGCACGAGCTCGGTATCAGGATATCCTCGTGCGTGCCGCACAGCTGCGTCACGTTCGCGGGGTCCGCCACGACCGCAATGTCCGGGGAGACACCCTCGTAGGCCGCAATATCCTTCTGCAGCTCATTCCAGATCGCCCCTTTTCCAATCCAGCCGTCCAGAAAGAGCAGCTGCTGCGGCCGGTGCCGCCCGAGCAGGTACTGCATGGCATTGTCGTCAATGCCCCGCCCGCGGATGATCGAGATGGCGTAGTGCGGGACATCCTGATGATATTTGAACTGTATATAATGCTTTACCAGGATGCCGATCGGAATCCCCGCCCGCGCAAGGGACACCAGCACGACATCTTGTCCCCTGTTCTCCATAATCTTGTCCGCAAGCCTTCCCACCGCCAGCGCTGTCGGGCGGGCATATGTCTCGAGCGCTTCCCGATACACTTTCATATATTCCGGTGTCGGCACATACTCTATCGGGAGCATCTCGCTGTAATGCCGCCCCGCCTGTATCAGGCGCTCGCGCTCCTGCGTCGGCTGCGGCGCCACCAGGCCTGTGATGTCCTTTAACAGCAGTGTGACGTCCTCTGCCCTGTATGAACTTCTCATGTAATTCTTCTCCTTAATCTGTCAAATCATTCTGCGTCGGTATCAGCCAAAACTGCGCTTCTGCCGATTTCCCTGTGCAAAAAAAGAAACCCGCCCACAGATTCCTCCGCGCACGGGTTTCCGATCCTGCCCTCAATTTATGCCAGTTCGTTCCAATGACTCTTAATAATGAAAAATGTAATCAGCGGCAGAAGAACTGCACTGATGACAGCAGTTACAATATTTGTACCTGCTATGATATTGGTTATCAACGAGAGAACGGAACATCCGCAGAGCATGAAAAAGCCGAGCTTTTGCTTCTTGAACAGGAGCAATACCACGCCTACAATAATGATGAGCTCCAACACGAGGCTGATAGCCGCTGCAGCTGGCGCAATCGCAAATACAGCCAGCACAGAAAGGCATGATAACGCATTCAATACCAGAACAAGCCAAAGCCACACTTTCGCACCTGTACCCCACTCCATCACAATCTCCTCCTTCCCACATATATTATACTTTCGGTTTCCTCATAAGTACTTCTTTATTTTATTCGCTTTCTGCCCCTTTGTCAATTGTATTTTACAAATCAAGTGTTTAAAATGATAAACATTATTACGATTCCGACAGGGCCATCTATTCAGCGCTTTACCCGCCGCACCAGAAACGGCATCTCATACGCCATCATGGCGCCCCACCCAGCCAGGTACGCCCACGGCAGGGCGGTGATTCCCATGCCGCACCCAAATACCAGCCAGATGCAGGCGAGCACGCGGGCGCCCATGTTGATCAGGCTGCTCCAGAGCGTGATTTTCAGATCTCCCATGCCGCGAAAATATCCCTGGATGCCGTTTGTGACTGCCGGAACGACATACATCCACGCAATCAGGTGCAGATACTGCTCCCCGAGCAGGATCGTCGCCGCATCCTTCGTGAACAGCCGCATCACCGGGTTTGCAAAGAGCAGCAGAAAAACGCCCAGCACAGCACCGTACACGAGTTCTATGAACATGCCTGCACCAAATGCGGTGCGCACGCGCCCATTCTCGCCTGCGCCACGGTTCTGCGCCATGACACTGGTCATGGCGTGCCCGATGTTCTGCTCCGGGATATAGGCGTAGTCATCCACGCGGTTGATGGCCGTGAACGCGGCTGTCGCCGTGACGCCCATGGTATTTACAATCCCCTGGATACCGAGCTTTCCGAGCTGGACGGTGGACTGTTGCAGCGCGCTGACAAAACCGTACTGCACGATCTCCCACAACAGTTTTTTGTCAAACACAAACCACTGTCTGCCGAGATTGAGAATCGGAATCCTGCGCCGGATGTACGCCCAGCACAGCAGGCAGCTGAGCGCCTCGCTCAGCACCGTGCTGACCGCACAGCCGACTGTACCCATGGAAAAGACGACCACAAAGATCAAATCACCCACGATGTTGATCACCGCGCTGATTCCAAGGAAAAAGAGCGGGGACCGGCTGTCGCCCATGGCCCGCAGCGTGCTTGCAAAAAAGTTGTAAATAAAATTGAACACCAGCCCGCACATCAGTATCCGCAGATACGCCGCTGCCTCCGGCCGGATCGCTGCGTCCACCTGCAGTATCCCCAGAAGCGCCGGAGCCGCAGCCAGAGAAACCGCGGTGAGCAGGAGCGAGAAGGCAACGCCGGAGATCATGGCGGTGCTGACCTCCCGCTGCAGCATCCTGTAATCCTTTGCGCCGTACAGCGTGCCGACCAGAATGCCCGCTCCCAGGCAGATTCCCTGCACAAACAGGATGATCAGCGTGAGAAGCGGGTTGCTCGTCCCGACTGCCGCGAGCGCGTCCTTCCCCACATGCTGGCCGACGATAATGCTGTCGACGGCATTGTAGGTCAGCTGCAACAGGTTGCCCAGCACCAGCGGTATGGTAAATTGAATGAGGATAGGAAGAATCTTCCCTTTTGTCATATCGTTTGTCATCGCCGATTTCCCACCAGCAGAATGCGCTCGTTCCCGCACAGCCGCAGCGCGCGTGCCAGCGCGTCCACCCCCGCGGTCAAATCCCCTTCCGCATCGGTCATTATGACAACTGTGTCATATTTTTGCAGGTCATAGATGTAGGTCGTGCGCCCGCTGTCATACAGGCTCGAAAGCTCATAGCGCGCGTGCAGCGGATAGTCCGGTTCAGTGCTCACCGCAATTGGACTTCGCGTGGTCGCGTGGAACCACACATCCTTTCCCTGCGCTTCGAGCCGGCTGGCCGCTAAGAGCGCTGGATACATATATTCCTCCGTTCCGAGCACCAGCACACGGTGCGCAAAGCGGATGTCTGCCTGCGCTGCGATACTCCCGCACAATTCTGCGCAGTACTGCTGGTACGCCGCAGAGCTGACAAGCCGCCGCGCATTCATGTGCCCGTCTGTCTTAATGTGCTCTATCCCGCACAAACTCACATCCTCTGGCGCTCTGCTATTTTTGCAGACAATGTAAGTTCCGTCCCCCCTGTACGCCTTTGCTGTCCGCGCGTATGCGGCATGGTCTGTCTTGACGAGCCAGAACAGCTCGATTCCACTGTCCTTGAAGGTGTCCAGCGCCGCCCTGTCCATTCCGTTGAGCACGGACGCCACGGAAAACTTTATATTGTCAGAATACTGTTTTTTCAATACCGCAATACTGTTTAAAATGGTTTTTCCCGTCGTGACCTCGTCCTCCACAAAGAGGATTCTGTCGATTGAGCCGGCAGCGATGTCGATGTCATCCCGGACAAGCTTCTGCTCTGTGGCATGGCTGTGCTCCTCCGAAAAATAAAGGTATTCGACGCCGGAAAGCGTCTCCCGCGTCGTCTGCATATAGTCCACGCCAAGCTCTGCCGCCACCGCCGCGCCGATTGCCGTCGCCGTCTCCGCAAACCCGATAACCAGCAGTTTTTCGCCCTCATATGCGCCCCGCACAGTATCCGCCAGCGCGCAAAACATGGCGAGCGCTTCGGCCGGTCTCACCGGAATGTGCTTTCCCTGCAGTCTGTTGACCACCAGATAGTTCCTCTTGCTGTTGTTCTCCCGCTTTGCGACCCGCACCAGGTTCTGTTCTGTGTACATCCTTGATCTCCCCCTCTCCCGTCCGCCTTTTTATCGCGCAGAAGGTATCTCGTTCCATTATACCTTCATCCGCACTGCACAACAAGTGCATTTTCAGAAATTCATACTGCTTGTGCAAATTATGGGAACGTGGTATGATTTGATCAGACACTGTGGCGGCTGTCTGCCACAAATGATTTGGGAACACTTTTTCAGAGGCATTCTTGCCTCAGCAGACAGGAAATGGAGATTGTTATGGTACTCATCAATGACGCAAACGATAAATTTAAGGAAAAACAGGCCGAGATATGCGACTGTCTCTTTTCCTTATTGCAGCAGCTCAATGCCCTGGAGAACGAAATTGCCGCGCGCGATGATGCGCTTGCATCAAAGAGGCCAGAGCTTGGCCTTGCCCTGAACCAGATCGTGCCAGGACAGCTTGCACTCTGGGATGAGTACAGACAGCGGCTTGGTGATATTGTGAAGCCCGCCTGCACGGAAAAGCTTGTCGGCAGGGGGTATGGAGGCTCTTTTGGAACGCCCGCAAAATACGGTTATCTTGACGGCGTGTGCACCGTGAACTTTTTCATGAACTCTGCAAAACGCGCTGTCGTGGAGACACATTTTGTGCAAGGCATCGGTCAGAAGCACAAATTTGTCATGCGGGATATGGACGGAAAATGGCTGATCGACGCGGTCTATTATGGTTTTGAGAGCGACGATAAATGGCATTGCGACCACATACACTGAGTGCGGTTTCAAGATACCACACGAAAAACACCACAGGCACAAGGAGGCCGGGCGATGACCAAACAGGCAGATGCGCGCGGAAACCTCCTGCTGAAAAAAGGGTTATCGCTGCACGGTAGCCGAGTGAACCATCACAGATTGGAGTGAGCAGAAATGACGGAAAAAACGAAATTAATTCTCTCTCAGACGATCAACGCCGCAATCATAGCCGGCATCCTGATCTTCTGCGTCGGCGGATATTATACGGTGATAAAAGCGGGCATCCCATACCAGGATCCGCCACTGGAACTGCAGATACAGTATGCAGTCAACATGAAAATTGGCGAAATTCTGACAGGTATGGGCTTTCGGCTTGCCCTGTGCGGCAGTCTCGTGCGGCTTGTGTGGAACCTGATCGGGAAAACGCACAGACGGCATGACCCGATCGTGTTGATGGAACCGACCGCCGCATACGCGGACGATATCTGGCAGTTCCGACAGGAAATCATCGCCTCTGACGACAGGGACAAATTTGCCGGGTGCGGCAGTCTTGAGCAGTGCGCGTCTGCGCAGGAGTGGATTGATGCCATCCGCCGCAATAAGTCAGAAGAAACCTGTCAGAAAGATCTGGTTCCGTCGAGAATCGACATCGCAGTGCGCAAGCGCGACAACCGGATTGTCGGAATCATCGAGCTGCGCTACCATATCAACCACCCCATCCTCGGCACGTGGGGCGGGCACATCGGATATTATGTGCGCCCGGGCGAACGGCGCAGAGGCTACGCGAAGGAAATGCTCCGTCAGACGCTGCGCAGCTGCAAGCGCCTGAATATCCACAAAGTACTCATCACCTGCGACGACGACAATCCTGCCAGCGAGAAAGTGATCCGCGCAAACGGCGGTGTTTTTGAAAAGAATATCACCGTGGACGGGCATGTGATGAAACGATATTGGATAACAGTGGACAACACCTGAAAAGGCTTTCAGGAGTTGTCCACTGCACAAATACACTATTTTTCACGATACAGACGCAGGCAGTTACCCTGCCTTTTTTATGTTTACGATACAGAACTCCTTATCCGAATAAGCCGTTTCCATCGCGACACTGCCGTCCAGGTTATGCCACAGATAGCCATAATTATTTTTTTCACCGAACATCAGCAGATTGGTATAGGTCTGTGTCTCTGTTCGAGGCACCACAATCCACGGTGTGTCGATATGATGATCCAATCCTCCAGCAGTGTGTAGGAGAACTTTCCGCCCAACTCTGCGAGGGAGACGCACGCCGACTGTTTTGTTTGGCGGTCATAAACCCACAGGACATCATTTGACTCATAGGATTCGCCCCAGATACAATAATCCTCATTCGCAACCGGCCGCATCACCTTTGTGGATACTGATACGGTTATTTGTTCCCCCGTCTGAATGTCGTCAATATAGATCTCGCTTGTTTTCGCGTCGATGCTGTCCACAACAGAATCCATCCTGTATGTGCACATCTGTCTGTCAATAACAGATACCTGTTCATACGGTGAAGACAGATCGATTTTTTGTTTATCCACCATGATCTCTCCACTTTTAAGGTCATATTGGTACAAACTGATGGGATGCACAAACTTTTCTGTATCAGACTGGTCGTACCAGTAAATCTTCTCTTCCGTCAGACTCAGTACGATGCTCCAGAGTTCGCCATCCGTATCACTGTCCGAAAAAATAGTCTCTGCCTTTGATTCCCGATCCGTCAGCGACAGCATCTTGATGCACCATGGCATGTTTTCCAGCCGCGGATACTCCTCCCAAACAAGTATCTCACCATCAGCACAGACATCGCTCATCTCAATGACACCCTCCGCCTGATACAATATACTGGTTTCACCGGACTTTGTGTCATAGGACAGTATCCTAGAAGCATGTTCTTGCGTTGGCTGCACGGCGCCTTTTCCTTCGTGATCCGACAGATAATCCATATAATTTATCGCATAATAGACCGTCTCGTCACAGACTGTCCACGAGGAGACGCCGGCATGTTCCGGGACTGGCACCTCGATAAATTCCAGCGCAGTCTGCTCTTTCAGTGCATTGGTCTGCGTATAATGCACAAGTTCTTTGTTTTGTTCCTGCTGACGGCTGCATCCCGAGAGCAAAAAAACAATTGCAGATACAAATAGTGTTCCCCATCTTCTCATACTCTGATCACCCAATTATCTTAATAAATATGTACATATAATCTCATTCGTTCTCCCACTCTTCTAACACTTTTCGTAGTGCTTTCATTTCGCTTTCATCCAGTCTTACCCCTCCGTTCAACATTGTGAGCATTTTTGCAAACGATCCTCCATAATTACGATTCAAAAATGTTTTCGTCGGACGTTCCAAATACTCTTCCCTCTCTTTTGGAAACCCTGCAAAGGTCATCAGGACAGTCACTGCGCAGGAGATTGCATCCAATCGGGAAAACGCGGCGCATTATGTGGCACTGACAGCCGCGCAGCCCCCATCTTCTGTCACAGCGTCTGCGCCTTCTCCTTCCAGCCCGTGTCGCGCTCTTTGCTCGACGCCACTGCCGCGGTGAGCTGCAGTACTATCTCGCTGAAATACCGCGGCGGCACATCCTTTAAAAAGCTGGCTTTTTCCCTGTCCGCCTCGTCGTAGACGTAGCTGCCGCGCGCCACGGTTCCCACTTTATAAAAGCGCGCATCGTACACGGTCACGTCCTCGTTCAGAAATCCTACGCCGCTGCCGGAAAAGTGCAGTTCCACGCCCATGCCGGTCTCAGCGTCCTCGCGGTAGTATTCATAGAATGCGCCGCCGTCCTGCACGGAGCCGCGGTACCACCCAAATCCGGTCAGCTTTCCGTTGAGGGAGAGGTCGTTGACGACATAGCCGCCAACACGCTCCATGCTCTGCCGGTCTTTCTCCTCTTCGTCCACGCGGAAAACGGGTCTGTCAAGCTGCTCGATCGGCTGCGTCATCTCATAGTCGGCAAGCTGTTCCTTCCACGCCGCCCGCTCCTCGGAGGAGAGCTCTATCGGATGCACAAGACTGATGCGCGCGCCTTCTGGCATCACAAATTCCTCCTCATCCTGCGTGTTGAACGTGCCGTCCTCCATGTATCGGAAGCTCTGCGTGAGCCGGTTGTCCTCGTAGACGCCCCATATCAGCCCGATTGCAAACTGGTGCATCAGCGGATTTCTCACAAAGAGGGCTGTCCACGCCGCCGTGCTCCACTCCCGCTTTGCGCTCAGCGCGTACTCAAGGCGCGCCCGCTGGCTGCTGACGGTGGTTTTCATCTGCTTTTTCATCTGCTTGAAGTCCTCGTGCGCCGCCGCAGCCTTTTTTGCATCGTCCTTCTTTCCCGGCGCGGGCATGTTCTTGAGCTTCTTTCCGCTGTCATCAAACACTTCGATATCCAGCGCGGGGGTGAGCATCACCTTAAATGTGCGCGCTCCATAGTCGAATGTGCGCTGCATCTTCCCGTCAAAGCCAAGGTCGGGCACAATGCGGTCGGAGAGCTCTTCGCGCGTGATGCCAAGCTGTGCGGCTGCAAATTCGAGCGCCTCGCCCGCCGCAGCTTTCACCTGCTTGAACTTGAATTTTCTGGACATGCCGTCCACGATCAGCAGCGCCTGCGCCGAAGGGTTCAGCGCCAGCGCCTTCACAGCCTCCATTGCAATCGCTCCCCGCATCATCAGCGGCCACTCCTGTATCTGGCGCTGCAGCTTCTGTAAGATCTCCTCCCCGCCGTGGATGGAGGCCGCGTACAGCACCCAGCGCTTCTTCGACTCCGCGCCCGCCGCAAGCCATCGGTCGAACAGCTCATTCACATAGCGGGCTAACTCGACTGTGTCGAGCTTTTCTGCAAGAACCGCCGCATTCTTGCTCACGCCGCATTTTTCCTGCGACGCATAGCACAGCAGCACCGCCTGCAGATAGCGCTCGGAAGCCTCCTGCCCATCTGTCGTGTGCACAGTTGAAAACGGTTCCCCATATGCCCATGCAAGCCCTTTTTTGCGGTTGCCTCTGTGCAGCTGCTCGACAAGTTCGTCCTGGGAGAACGCGTTGTCCGCGGACGCATCTGCTTCTATATTCAGCGCGTCCTGCAGCAGCGCCAGCACTTTCGCGTTCTTTTCTTTTTCCAGGGCCTGCAGCAGCACATCCTTAAAGCTGCCGCCATCGCGCTGCCACCGCGACAGTACATGGACCGCCGTCTCCCGCTGTGCGGCCTTCTTTGCCTGCAGCAGCGCCCGGATGTCGTCCGCCCAGTCTGTCTGCGCGCACAATAGTTCCAGCAGCGCCTCCCGCACCAGCTTTGCACTGTCCCCCGCAAAGTGCAGGATTTCCTGTTTATTTCGGGCGGCATCTTTCTGCATCACGCGCAGCGCAAGATAGCGTCCCTCCGCGTCCGCATTGAAAAATGCCGCGAGCGTCTCCTCTCTTCTGTTTTGCAGATAGTCCGCAAAGACCGCTTCCGCGCCCGCCATCAGCTCCTCCTCCGTGCAGTTGCTGTAGCAGGTCCGTATTTTATAGAAGCTTCCGAATCCCGACAGCTGGTGCGCGATGTCCAACTGCTGGCTGTCCAGCTCTGCAAAAAGCTGTTTCACGCCGTCCATGCCCCTGGTCTCGTCCTCATCCCCTATAATTTCAAAATACTCAAATCCCGCCGTCACGAGAAAGACTTTGCACCGCCTGATAAACTCCACGTCCGCGCAGTGCCTGGAGTACTTGTTCAACGTGTTCTGCAGACCGCCCCTGTAC
>CAMWOK010000043.1 GCA_947175845.1 uncultured Lachnospiraceae bacterium
TGAGTCAGGAGCGCGTGATCGTGGGCAGCGCGCAGGGGGCGAGATTCATCGAGATGTACGCGGAGTACGAGAAGAATCCGCTCCTGACTAAACAGCGGATGTTCTACGAGACGATGGAGGAGGTTCTTCCGGGCGTGAAGCTCATCATAGACGACGGCAGCGGCACGCTCAACAAGACATTGTATCTCGACGAACTGCAGCTTGAGGACATCACAGACAGCCGTTTTTCACAACAGGCGGATGACGCCGGCACACAGGAGGGACATTAGGAATGAAGAAAAAAATCAGCGGGGCATTTGGCGTTCTGCTCCTGGTGGCAGCGCTTATTGTGCTGGCAAACTCGGCATTTATCATCAAGGAAAACCAGTACGGGCTGGTGCGTGAATTTGGAAGAATCGAGCGGGTGATATCGGATTCGGGACTCTATTTTAAAGTACCGTTCATACAGGAGAAGGACACCGTCACAAAAGAACTTCTGCTCTACGATATCGCCAAGTCGGACGTTATCACGCAGGATAAGAAATCAATGATTGTGGACAGCTTTGTGCTGTGGCGCGTCACCGACCCGAAGATTTTTGCGCAGACCCTGAACACGTCCGCGCAGAATGCCGAGGGCAGAATCAACGTGGCGGTCTACAATTCCATCAAAAATGTGATCAGCAGCATGACGCAGTCCGATATCATCGCGGCGAGAGGGCAGAAGCTCACGAACCTGATTATGGAAAATGTCACCGGAATCAACCAGTACGGGATAGAGATTACGACCGTCGAGATTAAGCTGCTCGATCTGCCGGAGGACAACAAGAACGCAGTCTTTGAGAGAATGATATCTGAGCGTGAAAATATCGCCGCAACCTACACCGCAGAGGGCAATTCCGACGCGCAGAAAATCCGCAACACGACGGACAAGGAGACGGCAGTGATGCTCTCCGAGGCCAAAAAGAATGCCGAGATTTTAAAGGCGGAGGGCGAGGCGGAATACATGCGCGAGATTGCCGCGGCATATGATGGAGAGATGAAGGCGGATTTCTATAATTTTACCAGAAGCCTCGACGCGCTGAAAAATTCGATCAAGGGCGGCAATAAGACGGTTATTCTCGATAAGGACTCGCCGATTACACAGATTTTTTATAACAACTGACAAAACAAAAAATATCGTGCCTGCAGCAACGTGTTTTTGCCGCAGACACGATAGAACAAAGACCAATGCCGGTGCGTTATGCCTCTGATGCGGAGTCGCCAAGCCTCATATAGAAGCAGATGAGATAAAGACCGCACACACCTACAAGTGCATAGATGATTCTGGAGAGCCATGTCATGCTGCCGAACACGGCAGCGACAAGGTTAAAGTCGAAGAAGCCAATCAGTCCCCAGTTTACAGCGCCGACAATCGCAATGGTCAATGCGATTCCATCAATGAATTTATTGCCCATAATTTCGCCTCCTCCAAGAATAGGATTGCCGGATATGACTAAGATTATACATGCCATCAGCTGTTTTGATTGTTACATTTTGTCAATTTAAGACAATAAAAAGAGCGAGATTTTGAAATAATTTAATAAAATTTATGTAATTAAATTGAAATATGCAGATAAATGTGGTATCATATTAATGCATGTAATTTTGCGTCAGTTCGAAGCTTGCGTTTTTGTGAGAACAGTGTCTGCTATCATGCGATACAGGTGTGAGCGGAGGAGTGCATTATGGAAGTTACTGGCAGTACAGGAAGGAGCTTCTAAGGAGAAGCGGAGTCTTGCGTCAAAGAGAACAGCGGATTCCGGAAATACAATCCTAGGGCAAATGAAATTAGAAGATTTAGATCAGGAGAGGTTAGAAGTGAGAAAATCAGTAGAAAAGAAATCGACAACAAAGAAACCGTCAGAGAAGAAGACCGTCAGCGCAGCAAAAGCGGTAGCTGATACAAAGGCAGAGGTGAAGGCGGCAGCGGTTGAGGTGCAGGAGACCGAGGCAGCGGAGGTAAAGGCTGAGGAGCCTAAGACAGAGGAGCCTGCTGCGAAGAAGGAAGAAGCCAAGCCAAAGGCAACACGCGCAAAGACTGTGAAGAAGGAAGAGACAACGCCTGCTGCAAAGAAGGAAGAGACAGAACCCAAGACAAAAGCAAAAGCAGCTGTCAAGGTGGAGCCTTCGGAAAAAATTGTCCTTCAGATTGGCGGCAGAGAAGATATGGTTATGGCAAACCTGATTGAGCGGGTAAAAGCAGCGTATGTTGCAGAGGGACACAAGGCTGACTCCATCAAGAATATCGAAGTCTATATCAAGATGGATGAGAATATGGCGTATTATGTGATTGACGGATATGCGTCCGGCATCAATCTGTATTAGTAAGAATGTTTTGTAATAAAAAAATCTCAGATATACTGCATCTGAGATTTTTTTATGTTCAATTGTCCGTATCCTGTGGAAAAAATATGTTGAGGCTGTTTAGTTCGTCCTCTGTAATATTGGTAAACTGGTCAAGAATAATAGTGATATTATTCTTCTTGGCATTGCAGAGCAGATAGATGATATCTGTCAGTTGTGCGATTATGTCTTTCATACGCATTGCATCAATTTTAACATGTTTGGAATTTCTTATCGTTTTCATTTTGATTGACTCCATTTCTGTTGTAATTAATGTGAAAAAAGTGATAAAAAAAGACAAAAAATATAGAAATTAGAACAAAATTGCTGGAACAACATTTCGCATGTTTGGTTATACGATAACATAAAAAGTACAAATTTTCAATATGGAATCAAAAAAATCAAAAAGTAAAAATGTAAAAGTACTTTTCAGTTTGCAATGTTTGTGATAGAATGGGCGTTGGTGTATGGATTAGCAGCTCGGCGATTAAGAAAGGATGACAGACAAATGACAGCGTTTCAGGAATGGTTCTCTGATTTTTCGAATGAATTTTATATGTGTTTTATCAAGGAAGACCGCTATAAGCTCCTGGTGAGCGGTGTCGGTGTGACAGTCAAGGTTTCGCTTCTGGCAGTCTTTATTGGTATTCTTATCGGGATGCTGATTGCTCTGTGCAATCTCTCAAAAAGAAAACCGATCAGATTTATCGGGAGGCTTTACACAGACGTGATACGGGGAACGCCGTCTGTCACGCAGCTGATGATCATTTATTTTGTGGTATTTGCCACTGTGGGTTTGGACAAGTGGATTATCGCGGCGATTGCGTTTGGTATCAACTCCGGCGCTTATGTGTCAGAGATTATCCGTGCGGGAATTCTGTCTGTGGATCATGGACAGACAGAGGCGGGCAGATCGCTTGGACTGAACGGATTTCAGACGATGACGCGCATCGTCATTCCGCAGGCGGTCAAAAATATCTTTCCTGCACTGTGCAATGAATTTATCGTGCTGATTAAGGAGACTGCGATTGTCGGTTATGTGGGGCTGATGGACATCCAGAAGGCGGGCGATTTTATCAAGAGTGCGACGTTTATCACGTTTATACCGCTTATCGGCACAGCTATCATTTATTATGTGCTGATAAAGATACTGACACTGCTGCTGCACAGAATTGAGATCGCGCTGCGCAAGTCGGATATGCGTTAGGGATAAATGGTATCGTTGAAGGAAAGGGCATGGATAGTCTGATATGATTAAAGTGAAAAATCTACATAAAAAATTTGGGGGCCTGAGCGTTTTAAACGGGATCGATGAGCATATTTCACAGGGCGAGGTCGTGGTGGTGATCGGGCCGTCCGGCTCGGGAAAGAGTACGTTTCTGCGCTGCCTGAATCTGCTCGAGGATGTGACGGAGGGAGAGATTTATGTCGATGACGAGCTGATCAATTCGCCGAAGGTGAACATCAATGAAGTTCGTCAGAAGATGGGCATGGTGTTTCAGCAGTTCAATCTGTTTCCCCATCTGACAATCATGGAAAACATCACGCTTGCGCCTGTTCTGCTCAAGAAAATGACGAAGGATCAGGCTGTGAAGAAAGGGATGGATCTCCTCAGGCGCGTCAATCTGGAAGAGAAGGCGCAGGCTTATCCGGCGCAGTTGTCGGGAGGGCAGAAACAGCGTGTCGCCATCGCGCGGGCGCTTGCCATGAATCCCGAGATTATGCTCTTTGACGAGCCGACTTCGGCGCTTGACCCGGAGATGGTAGGGGAGGTTCTTGATGTCATGAAGGATCTTGCCAGATCGGGTATGACGATGGTGATCGTCACACATGAGATGGGATTTGCCCGGGAGGTCGCATCGCGGGTGCTCTTTGTCGACCAGGGCGTGATTATGGAGAGCGGCACGCCGGAGGAGGTCTTTTGCAGACCCCAAAATGAGCGGACAAAACTCTTCCTGAGCAAAGTTCTGTAGACTGCGAAGGTATTATGCCAGAAGGCTTAATATAAACTATATTTATCAAATCAGAGGAGGAACATTATGAAAAAAGCAACAAAAGCAGCAGCGCTCGGGCTTGCGGCAGTGATGATGGCGGCTGCGCTGACAGCGTGCGGCGGCAAGACAGATACGAACAAGGCAGATGACACGGCAGCATCAGGGACACAGACCCAGCAGACAGACGCGTCCGCACCCGCACAGGAGCAGGGCGAGACGCCGGCAGCGGGTGGCACACTTACATTTGGAACCAATGCGGAATTTCCGCCGTTTGAGTTTGTGGCAGGCAGCGGTGTGATTGATCAGTATGATGGAATTGATATGGCGATCGCAAAGAAAATTGCAGAGGAGAACGGCATGACAGCGGCTGTCGAGAATATGGAGTTTGACTCTCTGCTGATAGCGCTGCACAATGGTCAGATTGATGCTGCAATCGCTGGCATGACTGTGACAGAGGAGAGAAAAGAGCAGGCTGATTTCTCAACTCCCTACTACACAGCTACGCAGGTTATGATCGTGAAGGAGGATTCCACGATTGCATCGGCAGCGGATATGGCAGACAAGAAAATCTGCGTCATTCAGGGCTATACCGGAGAAATCTGCGTGAAAGATCTGGGATATCCATATGAGGCGTTCAAGAAAGGCACAGATGCCATTATGGAACTGGTCAATGGAAAGTGTGATGTCGTTGTGATTGACTCTGCGACAGCACAGAAGTATGTGGGCGACAACGAGGGACTCAAGATTGTGGAGGATGCTGCTGCATTTGAGTCTGAGGAGTACGCGATTGCGGTGAAAAAGGGCAACACAGAACTTCTCAACAAGATCAACCAGTCCATCGAGGGCATGTTGAGCGACGGGACTGTGGCAGAGCTGGGCGCACAGTATATTGAGGCGATATCGGCGGAGTAAGCCGGTCAACTTACATAACTGCAGTTTTTCAAAAGACACGCTTTGCGGCGTGTCTTTTGTCGACTCAGCGCTGCTGTCAGAGCTGTGAGGCATCTCAAAAATTTTTAGTAGCAATTATAGCAAGGATATGATAAACTACAAAGTGATGCATTACTTTTACGATACGATACACGAGGAGGACTAGCGTTGGACAGAAATACCGCAAGGGAAAATATTATAGAATTAAAGCATATCAGCCGTACTTTTGACGACGGTTTCTGCGTGGTGGATGATTTTAATCTGACCGTGCAGCGGGGCGAGTTTGTCACGTTTCTGGGGCCTTCTGGCTGTGGCAAGACCACAACCTTGCGCATGATTGCAGGCTTTGACAAGCCGACTGAGGGCGAGCTGCTGCTCAACGGTGAGGATATCCGGGATCTGCCGCCCAATAAACGTCCCATCAACACTGTGTTTCAGCGGTATGCGCTGTTTCCGCACCTGAATGTCTTCGAGAACGTTGCATTTGGGTTGAAATTAAAAAAGCTTCCCAAGGCGGATATCGTAAAAAAGGTGAAAAAAGCGCTTGAGATGGTGGATCTTGAAGATTTTGAGGACAGGGGAATACACACGCTCTCAGGCGGCCAGCAGCAGCGCATCGCCATCGCCCGGGCGATCGTCAACGAGCCGGAAATCCTGCTGTTGGACGAGCCGCTCGGGGCGCTGGATTTAAAGATGCGCAAGGAGATGCAGCTGGAGCTTAAGGGGATGCACGAGAAGCTTGGCATCACGTTTATCTATGTGACGCACGACCAGGAGGAGGCGCTCACGATGTCGGACAAGATCGTCGTGATGTCGGAGGGAAAGATTCAGCAGATCGGCACGCCGGAGGATATTTACAACGAGCCAAAAAATGCGTTTGTGGCGGATTTTATCGGGGACAGCAATATCTTTAGCGGCATTATGACAGGCAAGTGCAGGGTGCGGTTCTGCGGGGCTGAGTTTGCGTGCGTGGACGACGTTGAGCACGGAACGATGATTGACGCGGTGGTCCGTCCGGAGGATGTGACCATCACGGCGCCGGAAAAAGGAATCATCCGCGGAAGAGTGACTTCGGTTATATTTAAGGGTGTGCACTATGAGATCACAGTGCAGTCCGGCAAGAATGAAATTGTGGTGCAGTCGACCAAAAAGGCGGAACTCAATGCCACGGTTGGCCTGTTCATCGAGCCGGAGGGAATTCACATCATGCTGGCAGAAAACACTATAAACCGCATTGAATCCGGTGTGGACAGGGAGTACAGGCTGAGTTTTCTCGGGGGAATGCTGGACTGCGATATCGCATCTCTAATACCGGGGGCAGCGTTTGGTACGGATGGTGCGCTGATCGATGCGCACGGGGATGTGATCGAGCCGGACCGCATCAAGGTGATTGTGTCTGTGAAGCCCGACGATATCACGATGAGTGACGACAAGGAGGCAGGGATTCTGCGGGGACACATTATCAATCTGATCTACAAGGGCGATCATTACAGCTATGTCGTGCGGACGGAGGAGGATGAGGACTTTATCGTGTCCGACGAGTATCTCTGGAATATGGACGATTATGTGAGTCTGCTGATACCGAAGGAAAAGTTTCACTATGCATTGAAGAAATAGTCTGCAAAATGGAGGTTGCCGGATGAATCGATTTCGTTTTCAGAGATCCCAGCTCTGCATACCATATGGCCTTTTTCTGGTGTGTTTTGTGCTGGCGCCTCTGGTAGTCATAATATACTATGCGTTTACTAACGGGGAGGGGCAGTTCACCCTTGAAAATCTGACAGGTTTCTTTTCAAGCCCCAACACCATAGGCACGCTTGCCTACAGCCTTGGCATAGCGGTGTCTACCACCTGTACCTGTCTGCTGCTTGCGTACCCGATTGCATATATCCTGGCGCGCAGCAGGATGAAGCATAAGTCGGTGATTCTCATGGTTTTTGTGATGCCCATGTGGATTAATTTTACGCTCAGAATCACAGCGCTCAAGGAGATCTTGACGGTGATTGAAGGAAATCTTGCATATCACCCGTTTCTCAATACGCTGATCGGCATGACGTACGATTTTCTGCCGTTCATGATTCTTCCGCTCTACACGACGCTGTTAAAGCTGGATGGAAGCCTGCTGGAAGCGGCAGCAGATCTCGGGGCGGACACTGTCCAGACATTTCTCAAGGTGACGTTCCCGCTGTCGGTCCCGGGGATCATCAGCGGTATTGTGATGGTGTTTCTGCCGTCCATGACCAACTATGTCGTGCTGGACATGCTCTACAACAGCACCTATATCATGGGAAGCCTGATCGGGGCATATTTCAGTGCCTATGACTGGCACAACGGTTCGATGATCGCGCTGATTCTGCTTGTGATAATCTTGCTGTTTACACTGTTTACGAACCGCTATGCAGACGAGGATGCAGGCAGCAGCAGAGGAGGTGTGCTCGGACAATGAAAAAGATTTTGAGCAGGACATTTCTGGGGCTGATGATACTTGTTTTGTATCTGCCGATTTTTGTGCTGGCGGTGTACAGCTTCACGGACTCCGCAAATATTGGGGCGATCCATGGATTTTCGTTAAAAAATTATGAGACGCTGTTCACAAAACCGGATTTGCAGGCTATGATCGTGGGGACGCTGGCGCTGGCGATAGGTTCCGCCTTTGTCTCGACGGTGCTCGGCACGCTCGGCGCCGTGGGCGTCTTTTATTCGGGAAAGTTTGGCAATGCGGTGGTGGGGGCACTGAATCAGGTTCCGGTCGTCAACGCCGAGGTTGTGACGGCTTTTTCGCTGTGCATTCTGCTGATTGGCGTGTGCGGTGTGGACAAGAGCAGTTTTATCTCGCTCCTGATTGGCCACGTCGTGCTCGAGGCGCCTTTTGTGTATCTGTCTGTGGTGCCTAAGTTAAAACAGATGGACAACAGCCTCTATGAGGCGGCGCTCGATTTGGGGGCATCTCCGGCGGTGGCGCTGAGGCGCGTGGTATTTCCGCAGATTTTTCCCGGTGTGATATCCGGGTTTGCGCTGGCGGTCACACTGTCGCTCGACGACTATTTTATCACAAGCTACACAAAGCCCGCGACGTTTGACACCATCAGCACATATGTGGTGAATGCGACGAGAGGGTCGCAGACAGAGATTAAGACGGCGCTGTGGGCACTTTCCACGATCATTTTTGTCGTGGTTGTCCTGATGGTGATGGTGATGAATGTGACAGGGACCAAGAATGAAAAAAATGGCAAGAGGGCAGGTGCAGGAAATGAAAAAGAGTAGAACGATGCTTGGACTTGCCGGGGCTGTTCTGCCTGCGCTGTGTGCTTTTTGGGGGCAGACGGCACAGGCGGGCGAGGAGACGGTGGTGCTGCGGGTATGCAGCTGGGAGGAGTACATTGATCTTGGGGAGTGGGACGCGGACGAGGCGATCGCGCTTGACAACGGCAGGGTAATCTATGGAGAGAAACCGCTCTATGAGGATTTTGAGGACTGGTACAAGGAGACCTACGGCAGGGATGTGCGCGTGGAGTACTCCTGTTTCGGGACCAACGAGGATCTATACAATCAGTTAAACATCGGGGATACCTATGACCTGGTGTGCCCCTCCGAGTATATGATAATGAAGCTGATGGCGGAGAAGAAACTTGTGCCGTACTCAGACGGTTTCTATGATGTGCAGGATGTCAACAATTTTTATATCAGAAATGTATCCCCGTATATCCAGAAGACACTTGAGACAAACGAGATCGGCGGTGAGAGCTGGAGCAAGTATGCCGCGGGGTATATGTGGGGGATCACGGGTGTGCTGTACAACCCGGAACTTGTGACTGAGGAGGAGGCGTCTACCTGGAAAATTTTTGGAAATCCCAAGTTTAACAGACAGATAACGCTCAAGGATAATGTGCGCGACTCCTACTTTGCGGCGCTTGGCATTCTGCGTGCACAGGAGCTGACAGATGAGAACTTTGTGCGCGCAGCCAACTATCATGAGCGGCTTGCGGATGTGATGAATGATGTGCATCCCGAGACGATTGCGCAGGCGCAGGAACTTTTGGACGAGCTGATGGACAATGTCTACTCACTCGAGACAGACAGTGGAAAAGCGGACATGATAACGGGTAAGATTGTGGCCAACTATCAGTGGTCAGGAGATGCGGTGTACGCGATGGACCAGGCGGACGAAGATGATTTCGAGTTGAAATTTGCGGTTCCTAAGGAGAGCACCAACCTCTGGTTTGACGGCTGGGTGATGCTCCAGAACGGCATTGAGGGGGACGCGGACAGACAGCACGCGGCGGAGGCGTTTGTCAACTTTGTATCGAGACCGGACAATGCGGTCAGAAATATGTACTATATCGGTTATACATCGTCCATAGCCGGAACGGCGGAGGATGATACCATCTACGAGTACATGAAATGGTGTTACGGTGCGCAGGACGACGACGTGGAGCTCATGGACTATCCGGTCGGCTATTTTTTCAGCGGGGACAACAGCGATGCGGACTATATCCTGCAGTCGACCCAGGATCAGATGGGCCGGCAGCTCTACAGCCAGTATCCGCCGCAGGATGTCATGGACAGGACAGCCATTATGCGGTATTTTGACGCGGACGCGAACAAGGCAATCAATCGAATGTGGATCAATGTCCGGTGTTTTGACATTGCCGATGTGCCCGCCGGGGTGTGGATGGCACTGCTTGCCGCGCTGCTGTTTGTCATATCTGCCATGTATCAAAGGAGTAGGAGGAGATAGAAAACCATGTCAAATATTGACCAGAGTAAAATCAGAAATTTCTGCATCGTGGCGCATATCGACCATGGAAAATCCACGCTCGCAGACAGAATTATAGAAAAGACGGGACTTCTGACCAGCCGTGAGATGCAGGACCAGATTCTTGACAACATGGATCTGGAGCGGGAGAGAGGCATCACGATCAAGGCGCAGACTGTCCGCACTGTGTACAGGGCACAGGATGGAAACGAGTATATTTTTAATTTGATCGACACGCCGGGGCACGTCGATTTTAACTATGAAGTGAGCCGTGCGCTGGCGGCCTGCGACGGGGCGATCCTTGTCGTGGACGCAGCGCAGGGGATCGAGGCGCAGACGCTGGCAAACGTGTATCTCGCCCTGGATCACGACCTGGATGTCTTTCCGGTCATCAACAAGATAGATTTGCCGAGCGCGCGCCCGGACTGGGTAAAAAATGAGATTGAGGATGTCATCGGCATTGAGGCGCAGGACGCACCGCTGATATCAGCCAAAAACGGTGTGGGGATCGAGGAGGTGCTTGAGGCGATTATCGACAGGATACCGGCGCCCAAAGGCAGCGCGGACAACCCGCTGCAGGCGCTGATCTTTGACTCGGTCTACGATTCCTACAAGGGTGTCATCGTATTCTGCCGCATCATGGAAGGCAGGGTTTCTAGGGGAACAAAGATCAGGATGATGGCGACAGGCGCGCAGGCAGATGTCGTGGAAGTGGGATATTTTGGCGCAGGGCAGTTTATTCCGTGCGACGAGCTTTCAGCCGGAATGGTGGGATACCTGACGGCATCCATCAAAAATGTGAAGGACACAGCGGTCGGCGACACGGTCACGGACGCGGAACGCCCCTGTGCGGAGCCGCTTCCGGGCTACAAAAAAGTGCTCTCGATGGTCTACTGTGGACTCTATCCCGCAGACGGTGCAAAGTACCCTGATTTGCGGGATGCGCTGGAAAAATTGCAGCTGAATGACGCGTCGCTGTTTTATGAGCCGGAGACTTCCGTCGCACTTGGCTTTGGGTTCCGATGTGGATTTCTGGGGCTGCTGCACCTCGAGATCATTCAAGAGCGGTTGGAGCGCGAGTACAACCTCGACCTTGTGACAACGGCGCCAGGCGTTGTGTACAAGGTTTACAGGACAAACGGCGAGGTCGTGGAGCTGACCAACCCTTCCAATCTGCCGGACCCGTCGGAGATCGACTACATGGAGGAGCCGATTGTCACGGCCGAAATCATGGTCACGACAGAATTTATCGGCTCGATCATGGAGCTCTGCCAGGAGCGCCGCGGGCGCTATCTTGGCATGGAGTACGTGGAGGAGACGCGGGCGCTGCTAAGGTACGAACTTCCGCTAAATGAGATCATCTATGACTTTTTCGACGCGCTCAAGTCGCGCTCAAGAGGGTATGCGTCCTTTGACTACGACATTAAGGGCTATGAGCAGTCCGAGCTGGTCAAACTGGATATCCTCATCAACAAGGAGGAGGTTGACGCGCTGTCCTTTATCGTGCACAAGCAGTCCGCTTACGACAGGGGCAGACGGATGTGCGAGAAGCTCAAGGACGAGATCCCGCGGCATCTGTTTGAGATTCCCATACAGGCGGCAGTGGGCGGAAAAGTCATCGCGCGGGAGACTGTCAAGGCGATGCGCAAGGACGTTCTGGCAAAATGCTACGGCGGCGATATCACGCGAAAGAAGAAGCTTCTCGAGAAGCAGAAGGAGGGCAAGAAGCGTATGCGGCAGATCGGCAATGTCGAGATTCCGCAGAAGGCATTCATGTCGGTGCTCAAGCTCGACGACTCGAAGTAGGGCTTCAAAGACGGACGGGGCAGGGCATTTTTGCTGTGGGAAAGAGAGGTGTGAACTGCAATGCGTTCCATGGGCGTGTACATCCATATTCCTTTCTGTGTCCGCAAATGCGCCTACTGCGACTTTCTCTCCATGCCGGCGGAGAGAACGCGGCAGATGGAATATGTCAGGGCGCTGAAAAGGGAGATTGCGCAGGCGGCGCAAAGATACAGTGGCCGTACAGTGGAAACCGTGTTTTTCGGGGGCGGCACGCCGTCCTTGTTAGAGGCGGAGGAGATCGCGGAAATTCTCGACTGTCTGCGGGCGCAGTACCAGGTTGACGCGGACACTGAGATCACGCTGGAGATGAATCCGGGCACTGCCGGCGCAGACAAGCTTCTGCGGCTGAGAAATGCAGGGGTAAACCGGCTGAGTATAGGGCTGCAGTCCGCCGTCAATGCAGAGTTAGCGCTGCTGGGGCGCATTCACACCTATGAGGACTTTCTGCGCACATTTCATCTTGCCAGAGAAGCAGCTTTCTCGAATATAAATATTGATTTGATGTCGGCACTGCCCGGGCAGAGTACGGCGGGATGGCTGTGTACGCTCGGGACAGTGACCGCCTTGGAGCCAGAACACATATCGGCATACAGCCTGATGATTGAGGAAGGGACAACCTTATATGACAATCTCGAAACATATCCCGCTTTGCCTGACGAGGATGAGGAGAGGCACATTTATCAGGTGACGAAGCAGTTTCTTGCAGAAAAAGGGTATCAGCGCTATGAGATCTCCAACTATGCAAGACCGGGATATGAATGCAGGCACAACAGTATCTACTGGCAGCGCGGTGTCAGGCACACCGCGGATTACGTCGGTTTTGGGCTTGGAGCGTCCTCCACGGTGGGAGCTGAGCGCTGGAGAAACACAAGCGATATGGAGAGATATCTGCAGCAGGATGCAGCTATTGAACTTGACTATAACAGTCAAAAAACAGAGCGTGTGTGCGCAAAGAAAACGGGGCATAATGCGATCCGGGAGGATCTGGAAGAATTGTCGAAAGATGACAGGATGGAAGAATTTATGTTTCTGGGCCTGCGCATGACCGCGGGGATCTCAAAACAGGAGTTTGAGGACAGCTTTGGCATTGCGTTGGAAGATATTTATGGAGATGTCCTGCGAAGATGGACGGACAGGAATATGCTGATACAACAGGGGGATCAAATCCGGCTGACGGATGCGGGAATTGATGTCAGCAATGTGGTGCTTGCCGATTTTTTGCTGTAAAGACCTGCAGCAATTGATAAATTTTTACAGGAAAGGCTGGGTATACTGTATGGGAGAAACACAAAAAAGCATGATTCTGTACTATGTGCAGGATGAGAAGAAAAAGATACAGATGGAGGTGCTTGGCATGAGCATGTCCATCGCGACGAAAAGTCTGAAGCCTGCCGACTTGAATACGCAGGTCGGAGAGCTGGTCGGGATGAAAGGGTTCACTGCGTCTGAAACCGCGCCGGCTGAGCGGGCGCCGGCGATATTCTGTATGCCGGAACTCCTCATTTTCTCAGGAGTGTCCAACAAAAAGCTGGACGAATTTCTGCTCTCGTACAGGAATGTAGGGCTCTCCCCGACAAAACTCAAGGCAGTCACGACACCGAAAAATATCCACTGGACACTGTACCAGCTGATCAGGGAGCTTTCTGCTGAGCGGGCGCAGATGGAGAAGAAAGTGAACAAACTTGCCACGACAAGGCGGGGGGCGGAAAAAAGCACAGAGTAGAGGAAAAGAGGCGCGTTACAATGCATATCGACTTGTTCAAACATGAGGATAACTGGCAGGATATCAAGGATTCGGCCATGAATACAATCAATAAGACAACCGGGAAGTACCCGGATTCTGAGTGGAAGCGCAGGCTCCTCCTCTCAGAGCATTCTCCGATCCGGCGTATGCGGTTTTACTGGCGTTGGAAGGATCTGAAATCGTGGGTGAGTGTGCACATGGTGCGGCACAAGATAGGAATCGAGCACTGGGTGTCGACGCAGCGAAGCGACCGTACCGGCGTCAGCCGCGACGAACTGCCGCAGGGCGCGCTGGTCAACCATGCGTGTGAGGCGGACGCGCAGGCGCTGATCAATATCAGCCGGAAGCGTCTGTGCAGCTGCGCAAGCCCGGAGACGCGGGAGGCGTGGCTGCTTGTCCGGGAAGAGATCGCAAAGACGGAGCCGGAGCTTGCGGGCTGCATGGTGAAAGAGTGCATCTACAGGGGATTCTGCCCGGAGATGTTCTCCTGCGGATATCACAAGACAGAGGCTTTTCAGGAGGAGCTGGCGGCATACCGGCAGGGCATTAATGAATAGGGTTGTATTGAAGACAGAAATCACTGGATTCACGCAAAACCTATTGTGTGATGGCTCAATCTGCTGTATGGTAGAGTTATCAGGAAGGAAGTAACTGCAAAAACTCCTGAGAAAGGAAAGGAGGAGATATCATGACAAATACGATGGCGTGGCTGGCTGCCATGATTATACTCATCATCATTGAGATCGTGACGGTGGGGCTCACTACAATCTGGTTTGCAATCGGCTCGCTGGTGGCAATCATTGTCTCCATGATGGGCGGCGGCATAATACTCCAG
>CAMWOK010000044.1 GCA_947175845.1 uncultured Lachnospiraceae bacterium
AATACTTTTTTCATATGGATTCTCCTCTTTCCTAATTTGCTATACCCTATCATAGGGCGATCGTCGCAAAATGTCAATGCGCGTGTCCGCTTCTGCAAGACAGCATCGCCTGCCAAAAGACATCTCCCCCATGTCCAGAAAACCGGCGCCCTCTACCGGGCGCCGGTTTTGCAAAACATTATAAAATTTAATTATAGACAGATTCTGCCTCATAGTCCAACACTACTCCGCTATAAGCGTCGATCGTGAACTCGTACTCTAGCATCCCGTTTACAAACTCCAGTTCATACTCCCAGCGACCGTCGTCATAGTCCAGCTTTGCCTTGGTAAAACGTGCCTGATTTTCGGACACTCCCGCGCGGCTGAGTGCGATGCTCTTTGCTTTCTCCATCCCGATCTGGCCCTTATCTGTATTCTGGTTCTGCACAGGCACCGTCCAGCGCTCCGCATCCTGATCAAATTTCAGGATGGCACCTGTGATTGCGTCGATATCATAGTCGTACTCCTGGTATGCGTCTGTATAAAATTCTATCTCATACTCCCAGCGGCCGTCATCATAGTCCAGCCTGCTCTTGAAAAAATGAACCTGCCCTGCCGTCAGGCCCGCATGACCAAGTGCAATGCTCTTTGCCTTCTCCTCACCAATATATACACCACTTTCTGGCTGCACACTGTCGGGCTTCTGTGCAAATTTGTCCGCATCTACGACAACAATACCGTCCGCACTGACAAAGCTGGCTGTGCGTGTCTCTTCGTCCCATACCGCGGTCTTACCGAGTAGCTGACCAACTGCCATCATCGGCAGATAGGTGGCACCGTCGTAGAATGCAGGGCAGAGCAGATTACCCTGGTTATCCGCAAAGGTGCAGACCGCGCCGTCCATCGCGATAGTAAACTCAGGACAGAGCTGCATCTGAATCGCCTGCTGTACAGGATTCTGGTCCAGGGTTCCTGTCACTTCCGCAGCTGTCCTGATTCCAGTGAGATTGTAAGTCAGAGTGTCCTGATCCCAGTTTAAATTTTTGCCTGTCAGCTCACCGACTGCTCGCAGGGGCAGATACACTGTACCATTATATATAATCGGATGAACCTGTGCGCCGGACACAGAGAAAAAGATCCATACTGCGCCGTCCACCGTGACTGTGATATCGGGGGCTGTGGACGCGCTGACCGCCTCTGCAGCCCGAACATTCAGGGGCAGCAGACCTATCAGCATTGCCAGGCACAACAGCGCGCCAGCCAGCCGTCTCCCTTGTTTTATGATGATTTTGTTCATATAACTACCTCCTTTAACGTCTGTATTGTAATCCCTTGTGGATCTCCACCAGCTCCTTTTACATTTTACTCAAATATTTTACCATACAATCATGAACAAGGCAAGTGCCTCTTTAACGTCAAAGCGACAGTATACACTATCCCTGCCCCCTCAATGTCTTCTTAATCAGGCAGTCAGCACCTCCGACACACCCAATATCCGCAAAATGAAACTCCCCTTTCTCATCGTTTACTCCCACATTCCAAAACGTTCCAGACACACGTAAACACCAGCAGTGCCGCACCGACTGCCGCCAGCACAGCCACGAGTCCGCACCGGTCCGCCGCAACGCCCACGAGCGGAAACAGCACAATCATGGCGACTGAGAAAAACATGCTGTTCACGGAAATCAGCGTCGCGCGCTGCCCTGACGGGATCAGGGCATTGAGCTGTTCTGACTGGACCGGATAGAGCGCCGCGTTAAAAAATTCCGCCGCCGCAAACGATGCGACAGACACAAAAAGGCTCTGAAACCCGTATGCCAGAAACGCCGCCGCTGTCACGGCTGCCCCGATTTTCTCAATCCCCTTTCCGAACCGTGCAAAAAGCCGCTCGCTCATGGCAGCACCAAGGCAGGAAGCCCCGCCCACCGCCAGCAGAATCAGGCTGATCTGAATCTTGTTGTACCCAAGTTCGTAGTAGTACTGCTGGCTGTAGAAAAACAGCAGCGTGTCCGCCGCAAAGACAACCGAATAGTACGCAATGATCCGCAAAATCCGGCTGTCTGAGCGCAGAATGGCAGCGCAGGTCCGAAAGTGCTGCAATACCACAGCCCGAACTGTCTGCCCGCCCTGCCCCTGCGCCGCATAGGGCGCTTCCACCATCAATGCGACCGGTATCAGCGCGAGCAGCGCTATCACAAGACACGCGCTGTAGCACCAGAAATACGAAAACTCTGCGAGAATCCCGCCCGCTACCGTGGCGATTCCCTGCGACACCTCGATGAGCATGTTCAGCCTGCCGCTCACGCCCAGGTAGCGCTCCTCCTCCCCCGCACATTTCATGCTGTCATACACCAGCGCCTCCTCAGAGCCGGAGTTGAGGTTGTTTCCCAGTGCCTGAATCGCAAAGCTCAGCGCAAAGAACCAGAAGCTTCTGGCAAAAAGCATGATCACACAGGAGAGTGCAATGCAGATCCGGCTTAAAACCATGCTTCTTTTCCTGCCGAGCAGATCCGCGACAGCCCCGGACGGAATCTCAAAGACGATACTCGTCGCGTGGTAAATCCCCTCGACAATGCCAATCTGCGCCAGATTCAGCCCGCAGTATGCAAGGTAGAGCACCCATATCGAACTCTGCATGTTCAGATGTGTCACGAATGTGCTGATATAATCCAGCAAGACATTGCGCAGCAGTCTGCTGTTTGCTGCGCAATGCCCTCCCTTCCCTCTGCGGCACTCGGGTTTCGTTGTTTCCTGGTTCCTTGCTTGAATCTCTGTCTCACGCGCCTTGTTATTTTCCAACCTATTTTCGTATGTTATCACCTGATTTATTTTGTGTCCCATCAGCAATCCCTCTCTTTTCAAAACGCTTATTTTGCACTATCAATGTCTGTTGCGGGTGCACTGTTCATTTTTCAGAACGCAGTTTTCGTCCCGTCCAATGCCTTCCCAATCACAGACAAACAAAAAACAGCCCAACCGTTCAAATCAGTCAAACTGTTCTGGAATTACTGTGGCTATCCCTGTTTTCTACACAAATGTTTATCTCATATCTGTAAAAAGGGCGCAGTAATCCCGTAAATACAGATTTCTGCACGTTTTTGAGACAGAACTGCTGCTGCATATCGGCACATAGCCCAATCCGTTCATACTGCTCCCTCCCCTCCTGATCTGAATTTATTTTACCACGCCGCAAAAATTTGTCAATCCTTTTGCAGGCGGAATGTCACATTCCAGTCCCCTTCGACCATTTCACCGGATTCATGGAAAATGCCGTACATGGAGTAGTCCGCGATACTTTCAATCTCCTCGAGATACCAGAATTCATAAAACTGATAACTGGTATCGCCAACCGCCTCATGCCAGCTCACACTGCGGTCCGAATACCGCTCGCCTCCGTCGGCATCCCGCAAAAACAGCTCGACATTTCTGTCCGATTTCCAGTTGTCCCCCATGCACATCTGCACGCGCAGCGCGCCATCCATGTACGCGATGCCAGTCACCGTAAAGCCGTCCGCCGCACAGTCCGCCGCCTTGATTCCATCCAGGACTTTCACGCCGGGCCGCGGGTCATCCGGCGTGCCGGTAGTTTCCTGCAAAGACACAGGCAGTTCCTCCTCCCGCATAAGTCCACCACTGCCGCTGAGCGACACCAGCTTCGTATCCGCCTCATACACCGTCCCCGACAGGTCCACATCCCTTGTCTCCTTGTATTTGCCGCACAGTACGGAGCGAACCCGAAACTTAAGTTTCCCCGACTGATATGCCTTGTCCGACTGCACCATCACCTGGAAAAACGCCTTGTCCTCCGTCTCGTCATATGTCAGAAACCGACATCCGCCAATCACACTGTCATTCATGTAATCGGACAGTCCATAGCTGTCATACAAGTCCATCTCGCCGTTCACCAAATCCTGTCCGCTGCCCGCCGCATCCCGCAGCGATATGATAATGTCCGCCTCGTTTCCCATCAGATGAACTGCCTCCACCTGCATGGTGATTCCCTGGCTGGTGCTGCTCTCCTCGATCGGAACCAGCTTGTCTGCCAGCGCTGGCGAGAGAAACTCCACAATCCTGTAAAATGCCGGAACGCGCGCCGCACAGACCGGAACCGCCGCGGCAAAACAAACCAGTACCGCCGCGGCAGTGAGCGCTGCCCGCCGCGCAAACCTGTTTTTTCTGAATTTTATCGCTGCCCTCTTTCCTTTGCCTTCTCCTACCGCGCGCGCCATCACATCTGCCACAAGCTCCGGAGACGGCGCAATGGCATCGTACGCTTCCTGATATCTGCTTTTAAACATGAAATCCCTCCTTTATCCATTGCCGATTCCCATCCAGCAGCGCCTTAAGCTGCCTTCTCGCCCGCGTGAGCCTTGTCCGCACCGTCGACGCCTTCGCCCCCGTAACCGCCGCGATTTCCTCCACGGACAATTCCTCGTAGTAAAACAGGTGAATGACAACGCGGTACTTGTTTGGCAGCCGCTTGACCACATCGATCAGCGCCAAATCCACGCCGCCTGCCCCGCACGTCTGCTCTCCCATATCCCGCGTATTTTGCGCTGCGGCCTCCTCCATGTCGCCTGGTTCCATCGAGACTCTCCTGCGAACCCACGGCGACTTCCAGAAATTTTTACTGCAGTTGATAGTCACCCGAAGAAACCATGCCCGCTCGTGCTCCGCGCTCTCAAACGCCGGCGCGCTCTGCATGTACCGCAGAAAAACCTCCTGAAAAATGTCGTCCGCGTCTGCGCGGGTCCTGACGAGGGAGTACGCCAGCCTGTAGACGGTGTCTGCATTTCTCCACACCGTTTCCTCATATGAAGACTCTAAATATTCCTTTGTTTTTTCCATGCGCATTGTTTCCATTTCCTACCTCCTTCAACAGAAATACAATCTGACACAGAAAAAAGCTACATTTATTTGATATTTTTTAAAATTTTTCTCTATATGGCATCCCATCTTTTCCTAAACACAATTTTCACAAAAACACTTGAACTATGCACAATTTTCCTGTATGATTGATTTATACAAAAAACTTCCACAATGCAGACTGCACAGCTGCAGCCCGCACCATGAAAGTTTCTGTTTTCATCTATGGCTATGGAGACGTACCGAAGAGGCCATAACGGGACTGACTCGAAATCAGTTTACCGGTGTTTTACCGGTACGAGGGTTCGAATCCCTCCGTCTCCGCGAAAGGGCATGTTTCAAACATGCCCTTCATTTTTCTCAAAACCGTCTTTCCATCAGTCTGTATCGTCTGACTCTGATTTCCTGTTTGAAGTTGATTTTCACTCCACCCGCACACTGCTGCTTACGCCGTCCCTGCTGCGGTTCTTGGTGACGATAAGCTTTCGCTCAATCTGTTCCTTGAGTTCCGCGACGTGGGAGATCACGCCGACGAGCCGGTTGCCCTCGGTCAGCTGCAGCAGCGCCTTCATCGCGTGCGCGAGCGCCTCCTCGTCGAGCGATCCAAAGCCCTCATCCACAAACATGGAATCCATCTGGATTCCGCCTGCGCAGGACTGGATCTCGTCTGACAGGCCCAGGGCGAGCGACAGGGACGCCTCAAAGGTTTCGCCGCCGGACAGCGTCTTTACGCTGCGCGTGGTCCCGTTGTAATGGTCGATGACACAGAGCTCAAGCCCTGCCTTTCCCCTGATATCTGCGCTGTCCCGCTCGCGCTCTAGCTCGTACTGTCCGCTGCTCATCGTCAGAAGCCGGAGGTTTGCACGCCGCAGAATGCGATCAAAATACGACATCTGGATGTAGGTCTCAAGCTCCACTTTCTGCTTGCCGCTCAGCGTTCCGTTTGCCGTGTCGGACAGCGCCTTCATCCAGATATATTTCTGCTCGACCGCCAGTATATTTTCCTGTCTGGCCATCACCTTCTCATAGATGTCACGGTTGGCTGAGACTGCGCTCTTTTTCTGGTCGCGCTGTTCATTCTGCCGCTTTTTGTCCTGCTGCCAGTTCTCCCGGCGCGCAATCACATCCTCCTCCTGCAAGTCTGCCGCCTCACCGGCTGTGTCAAGCTGCTTTTTTAAGGTCTCGACTGCCGCAGCCAGATGCGCCTTGCGGGTCCTGTATTCCTCGTACTGCCTCTTTGCGTCCTGAAATGCCTTCTCGAGTTCTGCCACGCGGTCGGACAGCGCCTGGATATGCCGCGCAACGGCCTCCTTCGGCTCCGCCCCCAGCTGTTTCTGCAGACTTTCGATCTCCTTTTCCATCGCGCCGCACTCCGCTGTCTGTTTTGTCAGAGAGACTTCTGATTTCTGGATGGATTGAACAAGTGTTTTTATCGTCTCTTCCGTCTTTGGAAGCTTCTCTTCCAGCATCTGCTTTCGCATCAGCTTCTCGCGGTTTTTCTCCAATGCGTCCAACAGATTCCCCAGCTGCTGCGCCATCTGTCCTTCTGTATCTCTGAAAATATCGCACAGTTCCTCCGCTGAAATTTCCGCAGCTTCCGGATATGTTTCGCTTATCCTTGGCTTCTGCGCGCAGAGATTCGCAAAAAGCTGTTTTGCCTTCTCATCCCTGAGGCTTTTAACTGCCTCCAGCTCCCTCTCCAGCCTGACAAGCACTGCACTGCTCGCAGCGAGCGCCTCCTGCGTCTGTGTCTGCTGCGCTTCCAGCTGCCTGCGCAACGTGATTGATTGTTCCAGCAGTTTGGCGCACGCGGCGAGCATACTCTGGTATTCTGCGATGCCGGAAAGCACAGCCGGAAGCTGCAGCTGTGCTTCCTGTAGCGGATTTTGGCACTCCGTGATGTCCAGAGGAAGCACAGTATGCTCAAACGCCCCAACCTGCGCCAAATGCGCGGCCACTTCCCCGCACAGCTTTCTGGCTTTCTCCATCTCGCTGGCAATCTGCCGCTGCAGAGTCCGCTCCTGCCCGGTGCACTCCGCCTGCTGTGTCGCCTGCCGGCCTGTCTCATCCTGCAGCTGCCGCTTCTGTATTTCATGCTGCTCTGCCTCATACGTCAGTTGCTCAAAACGTTTTTTGTCTGCGGCTGCCTGCTTTAACTGCTCCCTGCACGCGTCAAGCCTCTTTTGCAGATACTCCCCGGCTGCCGTATCTTCACAGCTGAACAAATCTGGTAGCTGTAGTTCGTGCTCTGCCGCTTCGTGCTCTGCCGATCCCTTGAAAGCTTCACGGGCTTTATCTGGATAAATCGTGTCCGGCAGCTGCAGTTCAGAGAGCAGCTGCGCCCACTGGCGGCGCTTCTCAGCCAGTTTTCCCTGCGCTGCCGCGAGCGCCTGGCTCTCTTTCTGCGACAGCACGCTCAGCTCTGCCTGCGCTGCCTCCCCCTCTTTCATCAGCCTGTCGAGTTCCGCTTTCCGGCTCTGCTCGCTCTCTGCATTTTTCACTGCTTCAGCGAGCTCTTTTGCCCTTTTTTTCATCTGCTGCTCGTTTTCTGTGATCCGCCTCTTTAAATCAGAAATGCGCACAATATCCGCAGCGGTGTCCGCACAGTCGGCGCACCGTTTTTCACTGTCCTGTTCCGATGCGATAAAAATGCTTTCCTCCATGGCCTGTACATTCTGCCGCTGCTCGGAAAGCCGCGCGTTCAGGTGCCCTGCCGTCACGCTGAGCCCTTCCGCCCTTTTCTCCGCCTCGGTGAGCAGCGCTTTCTTCCGCTCGACCTCCTCCTGCTCCGGCGCCTCCGCTGGCATTTTTGCAAGATGCTCATAGTGTGTGTTGCCGCAGACGGGGCACGGCATCCCCTCTTTCAGATCGCGCGCAATCAGCCCTGCCTGCGCGCCCAGAAAGCGCCTTTCCGTCTCCCTGTAATCAGCGTCGGCAAACGCCTTCTCCTCCGCCGCTGTCCGATATTCTTCCTGCGCCGCGCGCAGCTGTGTCTGCAGCTGTTCCCAAACCTTGATTTCCCTGACAAGATTCCTGCATGCCAACTTCTGATCGGAGAGTTCTCTCTGCTCCTGCGCAAGCTTCAGGCTGCGGGTGTCCGCATCCTTCACGCGCTCCCACTCACTGCGCCAGATCGCCTGCTGATTCTGGTGTGCCTCCGACCGTGCCTGCGCCTCTTGCTGCGCGGTCCGCCGCGCAGCCACTTCCTGTGCCAGCACATGCAGACTGTCTTTTTGCTCCTCGAATGTTGTCAGCTGTTCCTGTGCGGTGTCCACTCTGTGCTGACACTGGATTTCCAGCTCCCCCGCACTTTTCAGACGTTCAAGCTCCGCCCTGCGCTGTTTTTCTGTCTCCGCAAGCGCGGCCTCCCGCGCATGCAGTTCCTGAATGCGGGCCGCTGTCCGCTGCAGATGCGCCTGATTTTCCTGCTGTTCCCTGTCCGACCGGCGCAGAAGCGTTTCCTGCTCTGTAAGCCTGTCTTGCAGCTCCCGCACGGTGTCCAGCTGCGCATCACGGTCCGCCAGCTGCGCCGTCTGCTCCTGGAGCTGTGACAGCTGTGCCGCAAATGCCGCCGCCTGCTCCTGCTCCTTCCCGATCCCCTTCTGCGTCTCCTGCTGCCGCGTCAGCTCCTGTTCCCAGCTGCTTTTCTCACGCTGCAAGCGCTGTATGTGCTGCTGCAGCGTATCCCTGCTGTTCTCGAGATGCGCCTTCTCCTCGCCCGTGGAGGCAAGCTCCCGCAGCGCCTCCGAATCCGCCCGAAAAGACGCCTCCTGCATCTGTTGCTGCTCCGCAAGCGCCTGCCTGCGCTCCGTCTCCTGCCTGATCGCCTGGCGTGCGGCGGCGAGCGCTTTTTGGGTCTGTTCGAGTCTGTCGAACAATCCCAGATTTTTCTGCCGTTCGCTGATCTCCAACACAAGCGGTCCGCACGCCGACGCCTCCTGCTCCGCCTTGTGATACTGCGCCTCCACCTGCTGTATCTCTGGCGCAAGCTGTTGCAGCGCCTCCTGATTCCGGGCAAGTTCTTCCCGCTGCTGCCGGATTTTATGGATATTTCCGATCAGCTGGTTCTCCCGCTCAATCTGCCTGTCCAGCGCGTCAATCTGACCGTCCAGCGCTGACAGCGCCGCCTCGTCCTCGAGACACAGCTCGTTTAACAGCGCGAGCCCCTCACCGACCCTGCCGTCAAATTTTTCCTTGCAGAGCTGGCACATTTTCTCCGCCGTGGGCGTGTCCTGTGTGCACACAATACTTTCCATGTACTGGTTGATGCTGCGCTTTAATTCCGTGTACTCCACCCACTGCGCCTTCGCAGCGTCCCTGAGTTTTCCCTGCAGCGTCTGGTACAGTCCGGTCTTGAAAATCTGGCGGAAAATATTGCCGCGCTCCTCCGTTCCGGCCAGCAGAAGCTTCTGAAAATCCCCCTGCGCAATCATGGCAATCTGAGAAAACTGTTTTCGGTCAAGTCCGATCAGGTCCGTCACCGCCCGCGTCACTTCCTTGGACTTGGTAACCGGCGTCCTGTCATCGGGATAGACAAGCTCCGCGTCCGCCTTCTGTGTGGTGTACCCCGTCCCCCGCCCCTTGGGACGCTGGTACTCGGGGTTGCGCCGAACCTGATAGCGCTTTCCACGATAATCAAATATGTAGGTGACAAAGGTCGGAACATCCTCCTGCGCATATTTGCTGCGAAACATGTCCGCCCTGCGCACATCGCCGCTCGCCTCCCCGTACAGAGCAAACACAATCGCGTCGAATATCGTCGTCTTGCCCGCGCCGGTGTCCCCGGTTATCAGGTACAGCCCCTGGCCGCCCAGACGCTCAAAATCAATCTCAACATTGCCCGCGTACGGTCCGAACGCGCTCATAATCAGCTTCACTGGCTTCATCCTTTGTTCCGCCCCTTTCCTCTTGCGAATCCGCAGCTTCTGCGAATCCTTTCTCCACAGTCAGGCACACATGCACCTATTTGCATTCCTCTATCAGCTGCGCGACAAACGCCGCCTGCTCCTGGATCATCGGCTGATTGTTCTGCAGCTCATAAAATTCTGCAAACAGTTCCAGCTCCGATTTCTGTTCAATCTCCTCCGCGCGCTCAATCACACGGTTCTGCCGCGTTCTGTTATTATCGTATTCGAGCCGCATCAGATTCGGATAGATAATGCGCAGCTTCTGCAGACCATCCGGGATATCCTCCTCGTCGGTCAGCGTTATCTGCACATAGTCCTCCGTGTCCGTATCCTGATAAGACGAACGCGCCGTCACTTCCAGATAAGTTCCGCGGATTCTGCGCATATCGCGGAGCGGCGACAGCGGCACCGTCGAGAGCGCGATGTCTCCCTTTTCCTTAAATTCCACCACGGTGACCGACTTCTCCTGCTCCGCCTCCGAAAAGGAGTATTTTAGCGGCGTTCCGCAGTAGCGCACCGTCTCGCGCTTAAGCGCCTGCGGGCTGTGGATGTGCCCCAGCGCCACATAGTCAAACGCGTCGAAGACATCTGCGTCGACATTGTCCACCCCGCCGACGGAAACCTCCTCAGAATCACAGCGCCCCGCGCCCGTCACAAACTGATGTGCGATCAGAATATTGCGCCTGCCGCGGTCCACATTCATGCGATCCACCGCACATTTCACCGCATCCTGATAGCTCTCTGGCAGAGGCTTCCCCTCCATGTCGGGCGCACCTTCCAGCGCGTGGCGCACCACCGCCGGCTTCACAAAAGGAAGCAGATAAATGCACACTTCCCCGTAGGAATCCTGCATGGTAAGCGGGGTGGTGTCCCCGCGGTAGACGGGCGAGACATACACGCCCCTGCCGCTCATCAGCTGCGCACCGAACGCGATGCGCTCTGCGGAGTCATGGTTGCCGCTGACCGCAAAAACTTTTTTCCCGCGGTCCGCAAGCTCCGTCAGAAACCAGTCAAACACCTGCACCGCCTCCGCGGACGGCACCGGTTTGTCGTAGATATCCCCCGCGATCAGGACACCGTCCACCCGCTGCGCCTCCGCGATCGAAAGAATCTGCCGCAGGATATATTTCTGGTCCTCTAGCATGGAAAACTCATTTACCCGTTTCCCGATATGTAAATCTGAGATATGTAGTAATTTCATGGCACTTTTCCCTTTCCCCGCACAAGTCCAAACCTGCAGCACCTGTTTTTATCCTTCTTATTTCAGCCGGAAGGACTCCATCAGGCTCCTGAGCAGACTCGCCTGCGAGGACAGCTCCTCACTGACGGCGGCGCTCTCCTCGCCTGTTGCGGAATTGGACTGGACCACAGCAGATATCTGATCGATCCCCACATTGACCTGCGCGATCGCCACATTCTGCTTCTCCACATCCTCCACGACAGCCGCCATCTTCACCGTCACGCCATCTGCGATCTGATTTGTCTGTTCGAGCGCCTGCGTCACTCTGTGCATTGCCTGGCTGCCCTCATTGACAGTGACGATGGAACTCTCAATCAGTTCCTTGGTCGCCTTGGCCGCCTCGTCCGACTTGCCGGCCAGACTCCGGACTTCCTCCGCGACCACGGCAAAACCTCTGCCGGCAGCCCCCGCACGCGCAGCCTCCACCGCGGCATTGAGCGCCAGAATATTGATCTGGAACGCAATGCTCTCAATCGTTGACACAATGGTGCTGATTTTCTCCGAAGAATCCGAGATGTTGGCCATCGCCACATTCAGCTCCTTGACATAGTCCATGCTGACGCCCAGCTTTGAGCTGACCTGTTCGACAAACTCTCCTGCATCCTTCGCGGCCACAGCTGTCCTTCTGGCACTCTCCGCAATGTCCGCAACCGTTGCCGAAACTTCCTCGACCGCGCTCGCCTGCTCTGCCGTGCCCTGCGCGAGTGCCTGCGCCGTGCCCGCCATCTGGTCCGCCCCTGCAGACACCTGCCCGGTGCTCGTGACAATCTTTCCCATGGTGCTGTTGAGAGCGCTGTGAATGCTGTCCAGAGACCGCTTAATTGACTGAAAATCCCCCGTGTAATCCTGTCTGGCATTCAATGTCAGATCGCCGTCTGCGATCGCCCCGAGCACATCCGAAATCTCTCCGATATAGAGCTGCATCTGCCGGATTGTCTTCTCAAAGATCTGACCCAGAAAACCGATCTCGTCATTGGAATGCACCCTGACCCGTATCTCCTCCTTGTCTGCCAGACCCAGATCGCCTCTCTCTAGGCGCTGCGCCATGCCCGTGATCTCACGCAGGGGAATCGATATCCGCTTTGCCAGATATACCGCCAGAAACAGCACGCAGACAGTGACAGTGACAAGACTCATCATAGAGATGACATTGATCACATTGGCCGTTCCCTGCTTGGCGTCCGTTGTCGGAAGCCCTGCAAAAAGCAGGCCGTTGACATTCCCGTCCTCGCCTCTGGTCGGAACATACGAGCACAGATAGCTGACGCCCAGAATATCGGCCTCCCCCACATAGCTCTGCCCCTTGTCCAGCACGATCTCCCTGAGCTGTGCGGACAGCTGCGTACCGACCACGCGCTCGCCATTCTGCATCACAGTGCTGTACTTGCGGGTGTCTCCCTCAAAAATGGTAAACTCACAGTCCATGCGCTGTTTCAGCTCATCCAGCATCTGATTTATTTCTCCGCTGTCCTCTATCCTGTCCAGCTCATATGCAAGCATGTCTGTTCCGTTGACGCAGCGCTCCTCCTGCATCCTTGTAATCAAATCACGGAACATATAAACGCATATTGTGACGGCCATCACAACAAAAAAAATCTGCATGACTGCCATCACACATCCGATTTTCAGCCCAAGCCGCATATACTTCCTGCGCCCTGTTCCCTCTGCCATTTGGTTTTGTCCCATTCCTAATCCTCCGTTCTTTCAAATTACATTTTTCTTATAAAGTATACAATATTTTATCATATAAACGCTTGCCTATCAATCGCAAAATGCAGGCAGAGCGGGATTTCAAATATTCTAAAAACTTTATAAAAACAAGGGTGAACTCTGTCATTCACCCTTGTTTCTGTATCATTATACTGCCCTATGTAAAGACAACGCTGTCCTCCACAGCTTACGCAAACGGATTCTCCGTCGGATACGGCAGAGATTTTGGCTGGTTGTAATTGAGGTCCTCGACAGGTACGCCGATATACTTAAATACCTCAAACAATGCCTTTCCGAAATGTCCGAACGCAACCGCCCCGTGGTGCGGATAATTCTTCTCTATCAGGACATGGCGATAGAAGCGCTGCATCTGCGGGATTGCAAACACGCCGATACTTCCAAATGACTTTGTGGCCACTGGAAGAACCTCACCCTGCGCAATGTAAGCGCGGAGCCTGCAGTCCGCCGTGGACTGTAAGCGGTAGAATGTGATATCGCCCGGAACGATGTCGCCCTCGAGTGTACCCTGTGTAACCTCCTCGGGAAGTGCCCTCGCCATAATCATCTGATACTTCATACTGCAGAAGCTGAGCTTCCTGGTGTTGGTATTTCCGCAGTGGAATCCCATAAATGTATCGTTGTGTGTATAGTCAAACTTATCCTTAATGGACTCCTTGTACATATCTGCAGGCACTGTGTTGTTGATGTCGAGCAGTGTCACCACATCCTGGCTGACACATGTACCGATAAACTCGCTCAGGCAGCCGTAGATATCAACCTCGCACGATACCGGAATGCCCATGCCGGTCAGACGGCTGTTCACATAGCAGGGAACAAATCCAAACTGTGTCTGGAATGCCGGCCAGCACTTGCCGGCAATCGCGACATACTTGCGGTATCCCCTGTGCGCCTCAACCCAGTCGAGCAGCGTCAGCTCATACTGCGCAAGCTTCGGAAGAATTTCCGGTTTGCAGTTGCCCTCACCGAGCTCCTCCTCCATCTCCTTCACCTTTGCGGGAATCCTCTCGTCACCGTCGTGCTTCTTAAACGCCTCGAACAAGTCAAGCTCCGAGTTCTCCTCAATCTCAACGCCAATGTTGTAAAGCTGCTTAATCGGCGCGTTGCATGCAAGGAAGTTGAGCGGTCTGGGGCCAAACGAAATAATCTTGAGATCAGAAAGCCCGACGATAGCCCTTGCAATCGGCAGGAAGTCATGAATCATGTCCGCGCACTCCGCTGCCGTACCCACCGGATACTCTGGAATGTATGCTTTGACATTGCGCAGTTTCAGGTTATAGCTTGCGTTTAGCATACCGCAGTACGCGTCGCCGCGTCCGCCGACGAGATCATTCTGTGTCTCCTCCGCCGCCGCGATGAACATGGACGGACCGTCAAAATGCTTTGCGAGCAGAGTCTCCGAAATCTCAGGACCAAAGTTTCCAAGATAGACGCAGAGCGCATTGCAGCCTGCCTTCTTGATATCCTCAAGCGCCTGCACCATATGTATCTCGCTCTCCACAATACATACCGGGCACTCATAGATGCCGTCCATGCCATACTTGTCCGCATACGCCTGAATCAGCGCCTTTCTTCTGTTTACAGACAGACTTTCCGGAAAACAGTCGCGGCTCACCGCCACAATACCTACTTTTACCT
>CAMWOK010000045.1 GCA_947175845.1 uncultured Lachnospiraceae bacterium
CACAATCGCCGCCGCGGTGGAGTCCTCGTAAGCCGGTGTCGCGGGCTGCCTGAATTCGACGGGAATGAGCTTCGAGTCCTGGATGCTGGCGATAAAATAGTCCGCCACTTTCTTTGATGCATCGAGATACCGCGCCTCCTTCGTGTGGATATAACTCAGGATAAAGCCGTACACTGCCCACGCCTGCCCTCTCGTCCACGAGGAGCCATGGCCGTACCCCTGCCCGCCGACAGAGTGCAGGTACGCGCCGGTCTCAGCGTCAAATTCAATAATGTGCTTTACCGATCCGTCCGCGCGGATAAAGTTCTGGATTGCGGTGTCCGCGTGCATCTTCGCAATGTGGTAAAATTTCGGATCGCGCAGCTCGTCGCCTGCCCAGTACAGCAGCGGCAGATTCATCATGCAGTCGATAATCGCGCGGCCCGCAAAGGATCCGTCCTCATTTCCGTCCCAGTTGTTCCAGGCGCGGATAAACTTCCCGACCGGGTTAAAGCGGCCCGCGAGATTGTCCGCCGCGAGCAGCGCCCTGTTGCGCGACGCCCTGTCGCCCGTCAGACGATAGTGCGCAACCGCTGTCGGCATCCATTTAAAGCCGCTGTCATGGTCCATGCCCTGGTGGTTCATCAGATTTTCGTCCAGCCGGATCTCCGTGCGCAGCGCGTTCTCCAGATAGACGGGCTCCTTCGTCGCGTGGTAGAGCTGCCACATCATGCCGCCCCAGAAGCCGTTCGTCCACCAGCAGATTTCCGTTGCGCCGCGGTCGTCAAACACGCCGTCCCTGGTCGTGTAGGGAATCTTGTTCCGGCTCCGCTGCGCGACCTGCTTCTCCTTCGCCAAAATCTTTTCACAGACCTCGTTTACCCATTCTCTTTCCATTGCATTCTCCCTCTTTTCATTATTTTTCTTTCTTTTTGTGTCTGAGCGCAAAATAGCGCGGGAAAATCCCCAGAGAGGAACCGATCGCATGGAATATGGGAAAAAAGATGCAGACAGTCAGCAGCTGGACAAAAAGCTGAGGCGCCTCCACTGCCTGTTCCTCGGCCATCACTGCGGTGTCCCCCACCATGTCCACATAGAAATCCTTTCTGGTGAGTGGATCCCGGTACTCAATCTGGCCCAGAAACAGCTCATCCTGTGACAAATCTTCCCACACGATGCGGCCGACCGGCAGAACGCTCTCCCCGCTGTGGTACACCTCGTCCTCGAACTGGACGCTCTCTCTGTTGATGACTGCCGCGATCCGCTCCCCGCTTGAAAGTTCAAGGCTGTAAAAGGCGAATTTTCCATGGTATCCCATCCCGTCATTCATGAAATGAATCCCCTCGGAAACAATCGTGAACGTGTCATGGCTGAGCAGATCCTCCACGCTCTGCGCGCGAAAAACTGTTTTGTCCGCCCGGCCGCCAATCTCCCCGTCCACAGCCGCGTGATTTTCCAGCTCCTTCACATAAACCTTCTGCGCGACCTGCTTTGCAACATAGCCGGTCCCCTGCGCGATAAGCATAGACAGAAGCAGGCAAATCCAGACATCTGTCGGCAGCAAAACTCTTCTCATAAACTTTTTTCCTCCTTTTCCTCAACCTGCTCTGTCACGCAGGCATGTGTTTTTTTCTCCTTGCGCCCTCATGTATGACCATTATATTCCAGCCAGCTCCCTTCTTCAAGGCGAAACTACAGCGTCTTTTCCCGCAGATAGCAGAACAGGCAGAATCGTTCCTCCTCCTGCTGTATCTCCATGTCGCCGCCGTATTTTTTCACAATCTGCTGTATGCTGCGCAGGCCGTACCCGTGGCGCGGCGCGTCCGGTTTGGTCGTGCCTGGAAGTCCGCCAAAGCGCCCCCTTGTGTCGGCATCCTTTCGCAGACAGGGATTGCTGACCTCCACCGCCAGCACACCCTTTGCAGAGCGCGCGGTCAGCACCACCTCCCGTTTCTCATCTTCCAGCATCAGGCAGCCCTCCGCGGCATTGTCAAGGGCGTTGGCAAACAGTGCGCAGATGTCCGGCTTCTCAAAGGGAAGCTCGCCCGGGATATCCACCTTTGCCGAGAGCGCGATTCCCCGCTGGCGCATCATTCCCGCCTTGACAGACAGCACCGCGTTCACCGTGGCATCCCCCGAGCAGACCGCCGCCTTCTCAAGCGCGGGGTTCTCAATCATTTTCTGAATGTATCCGTCCTTCTCCTGTGCCGGCAGGGAGAGCAGAACCTGCAGATGATTGGCGAGGTCATGCCTGAGCCTGCGGATCTCAAACTGCTGCTGCTCCATATCTTCATAGTATCTTTTATTGTACGCTGCCAGCGCATTTTCCTGCTCCAGCTTCTGCTGCCTGTTGAGGACAAGCATCGCCCAGAACAGCCCCACAAACGACAGAAGCGCCACCAGAAGCAGCACCACATTCATCAGCATATACTCCCGAAAGATCCCTCTGTCCATATTGTAGCGCGGGTTCAAAAGCACCAGCGAAGACACAATTCCCATGGGCGGGATACACAGCATCAGAAGCAGCCGCCACAGGGACGGGGCAAGCTCAAAATCCCGCTCCGGCCGAAAGCGGCGAATCCCCAGATAGATTCCCAAAACTGCTAGGCTGCGGAACATGCGGGACAGCGTCCCCATTCCGCTTGGAAGATAACCCGCTGCCCAGTTGTCAAACAGCGCGTTCCAGGCAAACATCATGCTCGCAAGCATCAGCCCGACTGTCACACGCTTCAGCCCCGAACCGGTGCACGACTTCCAGACACAGAACAGAAAAAACAGCAGTGTCGGAGGCAAATTCCAGACATCTCCCAGATAGATAATCCCAAAAATAAGCGCATAACAGCCAGCGAACAGGAGCGCGCGCCACCGCCATTCCTTTCGCAGCACAGCCAGGTATGACACCGCCGCGCAGAACAGTACTATTGTTCCTATCCGCAACAGCATTATCATCACGTTAAAGCTATACATTCGTTTTCCTCCGCCTGTCTCAATAAATTGCGGTCACAGCAGCATTGCGCGCGCAAGCTTTCTGGTCGCCTCGTCCTTGAGCGCCCTGCTCATCGGCAGCCTCTGACCGCCGACTGTCACCGAATCCGATCCAATCTGACCAACCTGCGCCGGATTGACCAGATAGCGCTGATGAATCCGAACAAATCTTCCGCAAAACTGCTGCTCCACCTCGTCGAGCTTCGCATAAAATGGATATTCCCGCCCGCCGCACACACAGATTACTCTCCTTTTGTCACTGTAAAAGTAGCAGATCGAAGCGGCCAACAGCCGAAAGGTCCCCTCTGTATTCTTGAATATGTACATATCTGACTCCTTTCTGGTAAGCTGCGCACGCACGCGCTGCAGCACCTCAAGAAGCCGATCCGGTTTTGCGGGCTTGATGATGTAATCCAGCGCGCTCACCCTGTATCCGTCAAAGACATAGTCGGGATATCCGGTTACAAACACGATGATAAGCTCTGTGTCAAACGCCCTGATCGCCTCCGCTGCCACCATCCCGTTCATGCCCGTCATCTCCACATCCAGAAACAGCAGATCGACCTCTCCTGTATGGCTCTGCAGCCAGCGCACCGCCCCCGCCCCGGTTGAGAACTCATACACAATCTCCTCCGTCTCCTCCAACAGTATCTTCTCCAGCTGCAGGCGCAGCGCATCCCTTGCGTCCGCCGAGTCATCACATATCGCTACCCGAAGCATAACGTACCACTCCCCTGTCCGTCGATTTTTCTCATGCACTGTCTGATACAGTTATCCCGGCACAAATGCTGCGCCGGAATTGTAACCTTATTGTAACACGTTTTCCTTCGATATAACAGCCCCTGCGCCGCAAGTTTGTGACCGCGCTTTGCCGGACGATTTGCAAACTGTTACAAAAAACCTGCAAAACTTGACAGAATTGTCGCCCCCATACCAAACTTGACATCCTGCGCGCAGAACATTACATGGCACAGCTTGGCGCGCGTTTGTTGTGTTATGATTTTTTATGAAAAGTCTGATATCAAATATTTTAATTGGAGGTTTTCCTATGCTGTATATCAAAAATTTACACAAATCCTACCAGTCCGGCAGCAAATCCTACCCTGTTCTAAAGGGCGTCAACCTGTCGGTCTCCAGCCAGGAATTTATCGCGGTCATGGGGCCGTCCGGTTCGGGCAAGAGCACCCTGCTCAACTGTATCTCCTGCTACATCCCCTTCGACGAAGGCTCGATCACACTGGGCGGACAGACCTTAAAAAATCTGGATGCGGACGCTCTTGCGAGAGTCCGCAACGAGCAGCTGGGCTTTGTATTTCAAGACTTTATGCTGCTCGACGGGCTGACTGTGCGGGAAAATGTGCTTGTGCCAAGGATTATCCGGGACAAGGTGGACGCCGAGGCCAATGAGCGCGCCGACTCCCTGATGTCCCTGTTTGGCATCGCGCACACTGCAGACAAATATCCGGCCGAAATCTCCGGCGGCGAACGGCAGCGCGCGGCAGTGGCGCGGAGTCTCATCAACAAGCCGCTGATTCTTCTCGCAGACGAGCCGACTGGAAATCTCGACAGCAAGTCGAGCCGCACGGTCATCGAGGCATTTGAGAATGCCCGCCGGCAGTTAGGCGCGACTATCTTCATGGTTACGCACGACAGCTGCGCGGCATCCTTCTGTGACCGCGTTATCCTGCTTCAGGACGGCCTGGTCTGCGACACACTGCAAAAGCAGAATGAGAGCCAGCAGGCGTTTCAGGACCGCCTGCTCACAGCCATCAAAACGATGAGCAGCACGAAATGAGGTGAAAAATGATGATGACAATGAAACAACTGGAACGCAAACTGCAGCGCGCAGACCAAAAGCAGGCACTGCTTTACCTGTTCTGTAATTTTGTATCCCTGCTGCTCATCACCGCCTACTCCGCGATGATGTTCTCCCCGACCGTGCTTCTCATTCTGCCGCAGGGCGGTGACAGCCGCAAACAGCTGACTGCCATTTTTGTATTGGCACTCTTTGGCTGTGTCGTCTTCACGGTGTACGCCTCTGGCCTGTTCTTTCGCAGGAAGGCAGCACAGCTTGGCACGCTCATGGCGCTCGGCGCCTCGAGAGCGCGGCTTGCGCCCGGCGTATTCCGCGAGGTACTCCTGCTCAGCGGCATCTCCTCGCTGCTTGGCATCGCGGCCGGCTTTCCCTTTGTCTTTCTTCTGTGGAACGGTTTCCGCCTGTTTATCGTGGACAGTCAGGAGATGCAGCTTCGCCTCGACTACAGATGTCTGGCAGTCTCCGCAGTATTTTTTGTGCTTGTGGCTGCCTGCTGCTGCCTGACCGCATACCGCTGCCTGCACCGGACGAACATCATCGACATCATCCATGAGGAACACAAAAATGAACCGGTCAAAACACCGGGCAGATGGTGCGGTCCTGCGGGAATCGCCCTGATGTTTTTCGGTGCTGTTCTTGGCTACCAGGCGCCCGGCGTCTACATGCAGCTGTTCAGCGCCTACCCGACCGCACTGCTGAATCTCCTCTACGCGCCCGTCTTTGTGGGGCTGTATATGATCATGCTGCACACGGTGGTGCACGGGTGGCGCACACGCAGGAAAAAGCCCTGCCGCAGCCTGATTGCGCGAAGCATGATGAAGTTCCAGGGACGCCAGACCGTCAACAACCTGATCGTCAGCACAGTGCTCATCGCAGGAAGTGCATTTGCCATCTTTTACCTGCCCATGCTCGGGGTCAGCCAGATTTTAGAGGTGCGCGCGCGCCCCTTCGACTACTGCTATCACTACCGCATGGACCAGGATATTCTAGGTCAGGACGAGATTGCCGCAAAAGCATCCCAATACGGGCTTTCCATCAAAGAGTTCCGCAGCAGCCCCTATCTGACGCTCGGCCACGACAGCCTTGTAACCGTGGAGGAAGGCCGTTCCTTCCACCTTGAACACAAAGACCTGGCGGGCAGTGTCAAGGTGCTCTCCGCGTCCGGTTTTCATGCCCTCACCGGAAAGTCCGTCACGGTCAGGCCGGGCGCGTACCACATTATCTCGACGGCGGACGAGACAGAGACCTACTTCTATGTCACGGACATCACCTTCCTGACAAACATGGCGACGCGCGGGACGATTCCGGTCAGCTTTGCAGGCTATGTGCACTATGACTTTCTCGCCGGCCCGTCCGGGTACTATTTAATCAGCGATGCGGACTATGAGGCCATCTCCCGCGGACTCACGCCGGACTGGCGGGGAACCATCTCGTTTTTCAAAATGGACGGCGCGGACAGCTACGCCTTTGCCCAGGACTTTTTCCACACGCTGACCACCTCCTTTGGGCCGGAATGCGAATACGGCTACTACTATGACCGCGTGCAGAAAATTGCGGCGGACGAGGCAGGGGAGCGCTACTGGGGCGACACAGACCAGATGACCAGACTGTCCTACGACAACGCAGACGCAAGCGACTTCCGCCTCTACTGGACCTATATGCCCAAAATCCGCATTCTGGATCAGAATGATTTTCTGAAAACCTTTGCGGTATATCTGATGATGTTTCTGTTTATCTCCATCATCTGCACCCTCGCCGCACTGATTATCAGCTACACGCGCTGCATGACCATCACGCTGAACAACCGCTATGTCTTTGACGACCTGCGGCGTCTGGGCGCGTCCCCCGCATTTCTCAGGCGCGAGGTGCGCAGCCAGGCCGGCAGCGTCTTTAGGATACCCGTACTGGTCGGAATGGGCGCCATGTATTTTCTGTACGTACTGATTATGCTGGGAAATGACGGAAAACTTGTCCTGAGCGAACTTGCCGGCCTCGCCGTCTGCCTGTGTATCCTGCTCGGGATGGCGGCGATCTACGGTGTGGTGTACTGCTATACTGTGCGGCGCATGTATCGCGCGCTTTCTTTATAGAATTTCTTCCGCAAGTATGCTATAATCAGCCTAGTGCAATGCTGCACTAGAGGAAAACATACACATTCCTGTATCATACCGAGAGGAGTAGTAATATTTATGGAAGCAATCACAGAAACAATCAAGGACACGGTGACAATCCCCCTGTGCACTGCGCGCTTTCACCTGGGCGACGAGCCTGACGCATGGCAGGCATGGTTTTATGACGGGCGCTGGGAAGCTGTCACACTTCCCCATGACTGGTCTGTCCACATGCCCTTTTCGCGGGACTATTCGAGCGGCACGGGGTATCTGGCAGGCGGCATCGGATGGTACCGCATTCACATTGCACCCGATGAGGCGTGGCGCGGAAAGCACATCTGCATCCACTTTGAAAGCGTCTACAAAAACAGCCGGGTTTGGTGCAACTCCGCGTATCTCGGCGAACGGCCAAACGGCTACAGCTCCTTTGCCTACGATGTGTCTGATTGTTTCCGTTTCGATGCAGATAATGTCATCAGTGTCTATGTCGACCGGCGTGAGCTGTCCGACTCGCGCTGGTTTACAGGCTCCGGCATCACTGGCAGGGTATTTCTGAGCATCTCCGAGAACCTGTATCCCGTTGAAAACGGCATCTTTTTCCACACGCCGCGCGTCGATGAACACAGCGCCGACTACGAGATTGACTGCGAGCTGGCAAACGCGACGGGACAGGACCGCCTCGTCACCGTCACCAACGTGCTTTTTGACAGGGACGGAAAGCTTGTCAGCGAGTCCGTCTCGCAGACAGTCGTCACGGCGCACTGCACCGCGCAGGTCAAAAATACAGGAACTCTGAAAAATCCAAAACTCTGGTCTCCGGAAACCCCAAATCTCTACACGGTGAAAACCTATCTCTCCTGCCAGAAATCCTATCTGGTCCACGAGATGAAAACCGGTGTGCGCAGCTTCTGTTTTCACCCTGACAGGGGTTTTTTCCTCAACGGAAAACCCTGGCTGATCAAGGGCGTCTGCCTGCACCACGACGCGGGCTGCCTTGGCGCTGCCGTTCCCTGTGAAGTATGGCTGCGCAGGCTCATGAAACTCCGGCAGATGGGCTGCAACGCGATCCGCATGAGCCACAACCCGCATTCGCCCGAGCTGTACTCGCTGTGCGATGCCCTCGGCTTTTTTGTCATCGACGAGGCATTTGACGAGTGGGAAGGCCCCAAGAACAAGTGGTGGCAGGGACACAACGTCTATCCCCCGAAACACCAGGGCTACTACGCAGATTTTCCCGCATGGCACGCGCGCGATCTCACCGACATGATCCGGCGCGACCGCAATCACCCAAGCGTCATCCTATGGAGCATCGGCAACGAGATCGACTACCCCAACGATCCCTACTGCCATCCGGATTTTGTGTCCATGCCAGGCAGCTGCGTTACGGGCAACAACGACGCGAACAAACCGGAGGCAGAGCGCATGTTCAACCCCGCCCGCCCCAATGCCGCGCGGCTTGCAGTGCTTGCAGGACAGCTCTGCGATATTGTGAAAAGAGCGGACACCACCCACCCCGTAACGCTTGCCGCCGCCTTCCCTGAGCTGTCTGCCGGACTTGGCTTTATCGATGCCGTCGACGTCGTCGGCTACAATTACAGGGAAAATCTGTACGCAGCGCACCATCAAAACTATCCCGACAAGCCATTTCTCGGCAGTGAAAACGGGCACCGCCTCGCGGACTGGCGCGCAGTCACAGAAAACGAATATATCTCCGGTCAGTTTCTGTGGACAGGCATCGACTATCTCGGCGAGGCGCACGGCTGGCCGATACACGGTTCCGGCGCAGGTCTGATCACGCTCGCAGGATTTGAGAAGCCAGGCTATTACCGCAGGCAGAGCTTCTGGTCAGACAAGCCCATGATCCATCTGACCACCGTGCGGGAAAGTGACAGCTGTGTCACTTCCTGGGGCGAGACGACAGCGGACGCCCTCACCTGTGAGTTTGCCGCATCGACTGAGAGCTGGAATTACTGCGCCGGGGAGCGGATAACTGTCAAGTGCTACACGAACTTAAAATCTGTCGAGCTGTTCCTGAACGGCAAAAGCCTCGGCATTTATGAGAAAGAGACGGACAGGGACTGCATCCTCACAGCCGTGCCGTTTGAGCCGGGCATCCTGACGGCAAAAGGCTCTGAAAATGACACATGTGTCAGTCACAGCCTGTACACTGTCATGGCGGCCTGCCAGATGGATATACACGAATACACCCTGACTTATGAGGCGTGCGGCATCATCGCAGGTGCGTCCGGCTGCCGCAAACCCATACATCAGCTTGAAGTCACCATGCTCGACAGCAGCGGTCGGCGCGTGTACCAGGATTCCACACTGCTCACTGTGACCATCGACAACGGAACACTGCTTGGCCTCGAGAACGGCGACCTGTCCGACGTGACGGAGTACCCCGCAAATTACCGCAGAGCGTACAGGGGACAGCTCATCATCTACGCCGCCGACAACGAAAATACCACCAGTCAAACGCCGCTGACCGTGACCGTCTGCGGGGATATGATTCGGACCGAAACGGTCACGCTATAAAATCCTGACAGACGCCTCCTGCATTGTCTGCCCGGCGAAAACGTTCTTTCCAGGGCAGACAGAGGCGGTATTGGCCCGCGCTTTTGCGCGTCTACCCGATATCCGGCTCACCTTTCAGCGCGATCACGCCTGTCGATCTCCCTTCTGTCTCGAATACAATGATCTCATTTTTTCCTATTTTTAACAACGGCGCCGGTATGTACAGGCGTCTCTGCGGTCCAATCTCCCAGTATCTGCCGAGATTAAATCCATTCAGGAACACGCAGCCCTTCCCCCAGCCGTCAAGCTCCAGAAACGTATCGCACGCCTCGTCCACCTGCAGCTCAAATTTATAGAAGGAAGGCAGGCCCTCTGTGCAGCCCCTGTCAAAATCCAGGTTTTCAACATTGTCCAGCGGCAGCGGATACATCGTCCAGTTGTAATGGATATGACCGTTGATCTGAACACACTCCGCAATCCCTTTTCTCTGGCGCTCCATCATCGGTCCAAAATTCACGCGCCCCATATTTTCCATGAGGATATCAATCGGTGCGCCCTGCGCAAAAGTTATCGGTTCATTCTGAGGCACCGCCTCCCCGTCGCTGTCCGGCACATTCATATCCTGCGCCTTTTTCACGTTTCCTGCAAGCACATCATACTCACCGTCAAGCTCTGTGTCGTACAGGTTTGCGACACGCCGGCTGTCCACAAGGATGTTCGCGCGGTCACTGGCCCCCCACAGGCGGATGCGCTCGATGTTCTGCTCATGCCTCAGCGTCGAGTGATACAGGATGTAGCCGTAACTCTGTCCACATTTTTCCATGCAGACCGGAAAGATGTCTGTGATCGGCCTTGACAGGTTTTCCAGATTCTGCAGCAGTCCCGTCTGTGACACAGCTGTCAGTTTTCCGTATGCCTTTTTCCTGATCACTGTCGTGAACTCCACCGCGGGAATCGGCGCATACTTGCGGATCACTTCCCTGAATTTGTCATATTTCTCAGTGAAATCGCCCGCCTCCGTGAGCAGCGCGTCGTAGTCATACGAGGTCACATCCGGAGTCAGCTCATCATAATAATTTGAGCCGTTCATAAATCCGAAGTTCGTGCCGCCCTCAAACATGTAGATATTGACATGCCCCATGTCCAGCATATCGTCCAGATCCTGCGGGCTGTCGGGATTGCCGTGCATGTGCCCGCCGTTTCCCCAGTGGTCAAACCAGCCCACCCAGAACTCCGCACACATCAGCGGGCCGCCCTTTGCATACGGTTCAATCACCGCAAAGCGATCCTTCGTGCGGGAGCCAAAATTGCCGGTCACGTGAATCCCGTCGAGGCTTCCGCACGCAAGCGCCTCCTCAAACGGACCGTCCGAGGTGATGAGCGGCACTGTCACGCCGCGCGCGCGCATCATGTCGCGCACCGCTTCCATATAACAGGTATCATCGCCATAGTACCCGTACTCATTCTCAACCTGCATCAGAATCACCGGGCCGCCCTCCGTGATCTGCAGCGGTGTGATCAGCGAAAACAGCCTGTCATAGTACTCTCTCACATGCTGCAGAAATGGCTCATAACGCGCCCGCAGACGCATGTTATCCTCGGCGAGCAGCCATGCCGGAAGCCCGCCGAACTCCCACTCCGCACAGATGTAGGGAGAGGGGCGGAGTATCACGTAAAGTCCCAGCTCCTGCGCCGTCCGCACGAACCGAACCAAGTCAAACCTGCCCGAAAAGTCAAACACGCCCTTTTTTGGCTCATGGACATTCCACGCAATATAGGTTTCGACCGTGTTGCAGCCCATCGCCTTCAGCTTCTCCAGCCTGTCGCGCCAGTACTCCGGCACCACGCGAAAATAGTGAATGCTTCCTGATATCACCTGAAACGGCTTTCCATCCAGATAAAAATTGTCCTTGATTTCAAATCGTCCCATCATAATCCTCCTGTTTCTGGTATTGCGTATATATATTCAACAGTGCTCCACCCGGCCGGAACTGACTGGATGAAGCACTGGGTCTTTGTATAGTAAAAGAGGATATGACAGCAATCATACCCTCTCAAACCTCTCAACCGTAACTGCTGATTTCTATTTGTAAATCGCATCCATCTGCCGCTGCAGCTCTTCCGTCACGGTATCAATACCTGCATCCTTGAGTGCCTGCTGGTACTCCGCCACGATCTCTTCCGCCGTGCCGTTATACTTACCATAGCAGATCTGCTTCATGTAATTGGTATGGATTTCCGTAATATTCTGAATATAGGACTGGATATTGTCCGTATTCACAATGAACTGTCCATACGGGTATGCGATCTTGATCTTGTCGTACACCGCGTAGAGTTCATCAATTTTTTCCCAGTTATTCTGTGCGTTGCGCAGCTGGATATCGTCGTTGCGTCCCCACCAGAAGTTTGTGATGCCGTTGATGTTCTGGGTGTCTGCGTTGAATCCGTCCGGCCTGGTCATGAGTCCGTCCTCTGTCACCTCATAAGAAACGCCCTCAACGCCGTGGCAGAACAACATATGGCACTCCGGATCGTTCCTGAGCAGATCGTAGACCATCAGAGCACGCTCCGGGTTTTTGCTGCCCGCGGACACTGCCATCGCACCGTGTGTGATGGAGAGCTCCACCACGTTGCCCTGCTCCTCACCAAAGTAGAAGAAACCGGTCTCTGCATCAGGATCCTCCTCGTAGATCTTATTCTGGGGAAGCGCACTCACCAGTCCGGTCCACATCTCCGTGTGCTTCTGAACCGCCGCAACCTGACCGATGCGGTACATATCCGCATTCATATCCTCGGTCATGCTGGTGTTGTTGAGTACGTCCGTGGGCCATACGCCAATTCCATCCCACTCCTTCATCAGCTTCGCAAACTCAACCAGCATATCCGTCTCTGTCGCATACGGAGAGTACACTGTGTAGAGGTCATCTTTCGTTCCGCCCCACATCGCGCCCGCATTGATGCCGTCTATGGGAACAAAGTCGCTGTGAGAGGTAATCCAGCCGCCTGACATCGCATTGTAGGAAGTGCCGTCAGAATCCCACAGCGCGATGAGATCCGGGAATGTCTCCTTGCAGTATTTCCAGTATGCCGTCATGTCCTCCCAGCTGTGCACGCCGTTCGCCAGCCCGGCCTCTTTCGCCCAATCCATGCGGTATATGTAGCCGTGGTTGGTCCACTGTGCATAGTTGTCCTCCGGCATCAGATAGATTTCACCGTCATATTTGCACAGCTCCCAGTGATCTGCAGGCACATTTGCCCACGTCTGGGGTGCATAGGTCTGCAGCATCTCCTCGGACAATTCCAGAAATGCGCCGTTTTTCGCATTTGGCCACGCGTCCAGCCAGTCTGAGGCAGTTCCGACCAAATCCACCGATCCGTCCATCTGCGCCAGCGTCAGGTTATAGTTTGCAAGGTAATCCGTCCACGAGATAAAGTAGGTTTCCAGTTCCGCGTTGACTTTCTCCGTGAGGATTGCATTGAGCTTCTCCATCATTTCATTGTACGTGTTGAGAGCGTCACCGGAAGGTGCGTCGCCGGTGGTCATATAGGTGATCACCACATGTTCGGATGTATCTACATCCGCCGCATTATCGGTGGACGCAGTATTTTCCTGGCCTGTGCCGTCTGTCGTCGCTGTGCTGTCTGCTGCAGGCTTCGAATCGCCGCCCGCCGTCGGCGCAGATCCGTCGCCGTTGCCGCCGCAGGCTGTCAGGCCTGCCACCATTGTAGCTGCCAATAAAACTGCAAGTGCTTTCTTCTTCATAGTTTACCTCCATTATATTATTTTATATTGAACCCGGTCCGCGCCAGGCATCAACCTTTCACTGCACCAACGGTTATACCGCTGATGAAATATTTCTGCACAAAAGGATACAGGAAAACGATCGGTCCCGTCGCCAACACCGCATTGGCCATCTTCACGCTGTCCTGCGGGACATCTGTCAGGTTGACATACTGCCACTTTATCTTTTTGTACTGTCAACCGCTTTCCAAAAACCCTGACAAATACCCCAGGACCGCAAAGATATCAGACAAAGATCTCCTTTCCAAGCTCGACCAGAATCAACAGTGTGACCGGCCCTAATATGACACCGCCGATCCCGTAGTAAATGACACCTGCATACACGGATATCAATATTGCCACGGGCGAGAATTTCAGGCCGTTTCCGAGAAGGCGCGGCTCGAGAAACTCCCGGATGATGACACACAGAAAATAGGTGACTATGATGATAACGCCGCTGGCGATCCTCCCTCTTAGGAAGGCCATGACACCGAGGGGAATGAGCACGATACCGGTTCCGATAAACGGCAGAAAATCCATAAAACCCGCGAGCATCCCATAGAACCATCCCTCCGAAGATCCACCCAGATACAGACCGACAGCCGCGGTGATGCTGATGCATATCAGAATGATGGTCTGTGTTCTGAGATATGTCTTAACCATGCTCCCAAGCTTTTTTCCTATGCGCAGTATAATCGAAAGGATATGATCGATTGCCGGCTCGATCGCCGCGAGACTCAAAAGCCCCTGACGCCAGCCCTCGATCTCGCGCGCAAACAGAACTACACAGATAAAACTCACCACGACAAACGTCCCCACGCGCCCCGCGACGGACAGGTAGCGCAGGCTTCCGGTGAGCAGCCCGTCCCCCGGGCGCGTGAGGCATTCGCCGAGATCGGAGACGCGCTCCGCGATCCACCGCTCTACCGTCCCGCTCTGCAGCTGAAAAAACCTGTCAATCTCGGAACCAAATCCCGCAATCAGCTGCGCGATGCTGTCCGTCCAGAAATCCGCATTCTGCACGAACGTTCTCGCCTTGCTGACCAGAAATGTACCAAGCCCCACAAGGATCAGCGCCACGATCAGGATGATGCCCAACAAAATCCCGCCCGCCATAAATCCCTTCTGCCCGGAGCGATTTCGCCCCCTG